>NZ_JBFAHW010000094.1:0-41235 GCF_040654355.1 Streptomyces sp. NPDC050704
AAAGACGTGAAGCGGTCGAACAGGTAGGCGGCGTCGTGCGGGCCCGCTGCCGCCTCGGGGTGGTACTGGACGCTGAAGGCCGGCCGGTCCAGCAGTCGGAGCCCCTCCACCACACCGTCGTTCAGGCAGACGTGCGAGACCTCGGCGCGTCCGAAGGGGGTCTCCGAGACGCCTTCGAGCGGGGCGTCGACGGCGAACCCGTGGTTGTGCGCAGTGACCTCGACCTTCCCGGTCGTCCGGTCCTGCACCGGCTGGTTGATGCCCCGGTGGCCGTACTTCAGCTTGTACGTGCCGAAGCCGAGCGCGCGGCCGAGGATTTGCTGGCCGAAGCAGATGCCGAACAGCGGCGTGCCGCGCTCAAGCACCGCCCGCATCACGGAGACGGGGTGGTCGGCGGCCTCCGGGTCGCCCGGGCCGTTCGAGAAGAACACGCCGTCCGGCTCGACCGCGTAGATCTCCTCGACCGTCGCGGTGGCGGGCAGCACATGCACCTCGATGCCGCGCTCGGCCATACGGTGCGGGGTCATGCCCTTGATGCCGAGGTCCACGGCGGCGACGGTGTACTTCTTCTCACCGACGGCCGGGACGACGTACGCCTCCTTGGTGGCCACCTCCTCGCACAGATTCGCGCCCTTCATGTGCGGCTGTTCCCGCACGCGGGCGAGGAGTTCCGCCTCGGCAGCGATCGCCTCGCCCGAGAAGACCCCGGCACGCATGGCGCCGCTCTCCCGCAGGTGCCGCGTCAACGCGCGCGTGTCGATGCCCGAGATGCCGACGACACCCTGCTCGGCCAGTTCCTCGTCCAGCGAGCGCCGGGAGCGCCAGTTGGACGGCACGCGCGCGGGATCGCGGACCACGTACCCGGCCACCCAGATGCGGGCCGACTCGTCGTCCTCGTCGTTCCAGCCGGTGTTCCCGATCTGCGGGGAGGTGGCCACCACGATCTGGCGGTCGTACGACGGGTCCGTCAGCGTCTCCTGATAACCGGTCATGCCCGTGCAGAACACCGCTTCTCCGAAGGCCACCCCCGCGGCCCCGTAGGCGCGGCCGCGGAAGATCCGGCCGTCCTCCAGGACGAGTACCGCGGTCACCGGTCCAGTCCGCACGCCGGGCGGCCGCCGCCGCTGTGGGCAGGGGGCCCGAAGGCGGGAGCGCACTCCAGGCGGAGCTGGGCCGCCGTACGCAGGACGGCCTTCTCGACCTCGCCGCTGGAGTCGCCGCGGAAGCGGAAGCGGGCGCCGACGTGCTCGTATCCTCCGACGCGGGGGATGACCTGGCCGACGGCGGGGACGACCGCGGCGTACGGCGCCTCGGAAGGGTCCTGCGGGGTCGGCAGTTCGTGGGCGGTCACCCGGCAGGGGGGCGGCACCGGGGACGGCACCAGCAGCCAGCCTCCGGTACGCCACCGCTCGGGTACGGGGAGGTCGGGGACCCGGCCCAGCTGGATGGCCGCAGCCGCCGCCATCAGGTCGATGCCGTGCACCTCCCGCCAGACGAACGGGATCTCCGCGCCGCCGACCCGGTAGCCCGCCTCCAGGAAGCGGATGCGGGGCCGGCCGTCGGCTGAGGTGCCGACGAACGCCTCCAGGTGGAACACCCAGGGATCGGAGCTGAGTGCGCCCGCGACCCGAGCGGTGAACTCGCCCAGCGGGCCGAGGAGTTCGGCGTCGTCGATCTCGACGGAGCCGAGCGCCTGGCCCTGGGTGAAGTCGACGCAGGTGTTGAGATAGCGGGAGGCCCGCCAGGGGCCCAGGCGGTCGCCCGTCCACAGACCGTCGATGTGGACGATGTCGTCGGGGCAGTACTCCTGCACCAGCCGCGGTTCCGGCGGAAGGCTGCCCAGCCGCGGGAGATCCGCCGGGGATTCGAGCCGTACGACACCCCGGCTGGCCGTGCCCCGGCGGGGCTTGACCACGACGGGCAGGCCGTGGCGGTCGGCGAAGGCGCGTACGGCCTGTTCGCCGGGGGCGTCCGCGAAGCGGGGGACCGGTACGCCCGCCCCCGACACGATCTGATTCATCATCAGTTTGTCGCGGAACCGGGCGAGTCGCAACGGCCTCTGGCCGGCGCAGGCCAGGCGCTCGCGGATGACGGCCGCCGTGTCCAGGTCTCCTTCGTTCAGGGCCAGCACCCGGTCGGGCGGGCCGAAACGGGCGCTCAGTTCGGTCACCGCCCGCCAGACGGCCGTCGTGTCGTCGGTGGCGGGGACGACCAGGGCGGCCGCGGCCGCGGACGGCACGGAGTCCTGTGCGAGGGCGGTGGTGACGTAGGTGACCCGGTGGGCGTGGTGGTCGAGGTAGTCCTCGTAGTGGGCGTGCCGGTCGCGCCAGCGGTGGACGACGACGATGTGCCGGCTCATACGCGCTCCGTTCCGGACACGGTCAGGTCCCGGACCCGGCCCACGGCGAACGTCGCCGAGACCACGGCGGCGCGGGCGGAGCCGAGGGCGTCGCGACAGGCATCGAGGTCGGGCTCGGGCAGACCGGCGACGATGTCTCTCGCGCAGTCGATCAGATGGAGCGCGGCCCGGATGAGCGGCTGCTCGTCGGTGTACCGCTCCTCGACGAGCTGTCGGGCGGAGTTCAGCTGGGTGATGGGGTCCGGTGCGGATCCCTTCACCGGGACGGTGGAGGCGATCGGGTTCACGGGCGGTTCCCTCCCAGGGATTCCCAGGTGTCGGTGCGGACCGAGCGACGCCGGGCGGCCGGGCACGCCGGCGCATGCGGGCCCGGCCGCCCGGTCGAAGCGGAGCAGCGGAATCGGACGGTGCGGTCAGCGCGTCTCGAAGCGGATCCGGGCGTTGACCGCCTCGCACCTGGCGACGGCGTCGTCGGCGTCGCGACCGGAGGCGATCGCGTAGCCGGAGACGCAGTCGGCGACGGTGAGCAGCGGCGGCACGGTCCCGCCGGCGTTCTTGCCGATCACTGCGGCCACCTCGGTGTCCCGGAACTCGTCGAGGTAGGGCAGGAACACGTACAGCACCTCGCCCTCGGGGATCGTGCGCACCTCGTCGGCCGCGTCCTCGGCGACCTCGACGGCGGTGACCGTGCCCGGCTCGGGGGTGAAGAACCGCACGGCCGCGCCGCCCAGCGGCTCGGGCGAGGTGGCGGGCAGTTCGTCGATGCCGAGCGGGACGGTGAGGAACATCCGGTTCAGGTCCAGGCCGAAGGCGCGCCGGACCAGTTCGGGGGCGCCGCTGCCGGCCAGCCGGGCGTGCGACTCCAGGACCCGGGGGCCCTGGTCGGTGAGGACGAACTCGCTGTGCGAGGGGCCCTCGGTCAGGCCCACCGCGTCCAGCAGCTTCGGCGTGAGCTCGCGGAGCTCGGCGAGCCAGGGGCGGGCGTACCGGCTGGGGGTGCTGACCTCCCATTCGACGTACCGCTCGTTCATGCGGTACTCGGAGTAGCCGATGGGCAGGTGACGGCCCTCGTGGGAGAAGGAGTCGACGCTGACGACCGGGCCGTCGAGGTACTCCTCGGCGATGATGCCGCTGGTGTCCGCCTCCTGCAGGGCCTGCCAGGCCCGTTCGGCGTCCTCGGGGGTGTCCACCGGGTGGATGTGCAGGCTGGCCACGCCGTCCACCGGCTTGACGATGATCCGTGTCCCGGTCTCGGCGCGGAAGTCCGTGATCTCGGCCGCGCTGTGGACCCTGCGGTAGCGCACGGGGCTCAGCCCGTGCTTGTCGAGCAGCTCGCGGGTGAGCGCCTTGTCCTTGAGCGCACGGGCGGTGGCCTCGGTGACGCCGGGCAGGCCGAGCGCGTCCACGACGAACCCGGTGGATTCGGCGGCCGGTTCGGTGGTGGTGAGCACGCGGTCGAACGGCCGCTCGGCGTGCAGCGGCTTCAGGACGTCGAGGACGGCCTGGCCGTCGGCGATGGAGGTGTGCACGATGCGTTCGCAGTGCTCGGCGACGGCCGGGTCGTAGGCGCCCTCCTCGTGGACGAGGACGACATCGATGCCGAGCTCCTTGGCGCCGGCGATCGGGGCCGGGCGGCCACCGACGACGGCCACGCGGTACTTGTTCATGGGGTTCCCTTCGTGCGGGTCGTGGAAGAACCGGGCCGGGCTCAGGCGGCGTAGCAGCGGCGCAGCCAGCGGGCCGTGGCGTCGGGGCGCGGGGCGAAGGCCTTGCGGCGGTGCAGCACCCGGTGGTTGTCGAAGATCATGAAGTCACCGGTGTCCAGGACGAGTTCGGCGGCCGGGATCGTGGTGAGCGCGTCGCTCCAACGGTCCAGGGCGGCGCGGGCCCGCACCGTGACGCCCCTGGTGGTGCCCCGGTCGTAGCGGGCGCGGTGGCGGCCCGTGCCGTCGGGCTCCAGAACCGCGGTGTGGCGCAGGGGGCCGATGGCCTCCCCGTCGTTGGAGTCGGGCGCGCCGACCTCGAACTCGGCTGTCCGCAGGATCTGGCGGGTGTCCTCGTCGAGGCGTACGACGACATCGTCGAGCGCGGCGATCTCGGTGGGGACCTCCTCCTCGTTGCGTATGGCGTAGAAGGTCAGGTAGGGCGGGGCGTAGAGACGGGGGTCGGAGCCCGGCTTGCCGAACGGCTGGTGGGGGTTGTCGGAGTGCCAGAAGAACTCGGAGTCCGCGCCCCAGGAGCTGGTGGTGCCGCAGGCGGCCGGGTTCGGCACGACGTTGCGGATGAGATGGCCGTCGTTCTCGTAGCTGACGGCGAAGGGGGTGCAGCCGATCAGGCGGATCAGCCCCAGGTGGAGGGCGTTGGTGACGGCCAGTTCGGGTTCGTCCCCGAAGCCGGTCACCGGAGTGTCGGGGAAGTCCTGGGCCGGGAGGTTGGACAGGACCAGCGCGTGCCGCGCGGCCGCTGTGAACACCTGGATGCTCTGCAGCACGTCACCGGGCAGATGGCGGCTGAGCGCGTACGCGCCGATCCCGGCGAGGATCGCGTCGTCGAGATCGGAGTCCAGCCGGCTCTCCGAGACGCGTTCCGATATCTCCTTGTCCAGCAGATCCCGGACGCTGTCGTCGATGCGGTGCCGGGCGAACTGGAGCAGGCTGGTCATCGTTTGTCTCCCATCGGTCTGTGTCACTCCTGTGCCGCGCACCGTTCAGCGGGCCTGCGACGGGGTCGGCGGGGTCCAGTAGGTCTTGTTGCCCGAGTGGCGGCGGCGGGCCATGGGGTCGCCTGCGACCCGGCTGAGCAGGCCGACCGGCGTCACGACAAGGCAGTAGACGAGGAAGAGCAGGAACGTGCGCATGGGCGGGTCCGATCTCCCGGCGCACCCGGGCGGGCGCCGGGGTTGGGGAGGCGGGGATCAGTCGAGCGGGATCTCGGTGCGCCAGTCGTGCTCCTCCGACCAAGCGGGCTGGGCGCCCTTGTCCAGCAGGAAGCTGCCGAGCGCCAGCAGGTCGATGTCGGTGCGCATGAAGCAGGTGTAGGCGTCGTGAGGGGTGTTCACGATGGGCTCGCCGCGCACGTTGAAGGAGGTGTTGACCAGCACCGGGCAGCCGGTGCGTGCCTTGAAGGCGGTCAGTACCCGGTGGTAGGCCGGGTTGCTGTGCTCGGTGACTGTCTGCACCCGCGCGGAGTGGTCGACGTGGGTGACGGCGGGGATGGTCGACCGGTGCACCTTGAGCAGGTCGAGGCCGCTCGCGCCGCCGCTCTCGGCAGCGAGCCGCTGGCCCGCCGTGACCTGGGAGACCACGAGCATGTACGGGCTCTCCTGCGGCAGGTCGAAGTAGTCGGTGGCGTCCTCCGCCAGCACCGCCGGCGCGAACGGGCGGAACGACTCACGAAACTTGATCTTGAGGTTCATGGTGGACTGCATGGCCGGGTTGCGGGGGTCGCCGATGATGGAGCGGGCGCCCAGGGCGCGCGGCCCGAACTCCATCCGGTCCTGGAACCAGCCGACGATCTTCCCCTCGGCGAGCCCCTCGGCGACCTCCTTGGCGAGCGTGTCGGGGTCCAGCCGCTGGTGCGGGATGCCGTGGGACTCCAGGTAGGCGGCGATCTCCTCGTCGTCGTAGCCCGGTCCGAGGAGCGAGCCGCTCATCGCGTCGCGGCCGGTGGCCGGGTGGTCGCGGCGCACCCCGCGTTCCATGGCGACCGCCTGGGCCGCGCCGAGTGCTCCGCCCGCGTCGCCGGCGGCCGGCTGGATCCACACCTCGTCGAAGATCCCGGCGTCGATGATCTTGCCGTTGGCGACGCAGTTGAGGGCGACTCCGCCGGCCAGGCAGAGCCTGGACTCGCCGGTGCGTTCGCGCGCGGTCCGTGCCAGCAGCAGCACGACCTCCTCGGTGACCGCCTGCACCGAGGCCGCGAGGTCGAACTCCCGCGCGGTGAGCGGTCCTTCGGGGGAGCGCCGGGGTCCGCCGAAGAGTTTTTCGAAGCCCCGGCCGGTCATCACCTGGCCGCGCAGGTACGCGAAGTACCGCATGTCGAGGCGGAAGGAGCCGTCGGGCTTGATGTCGATGAGCTTCTCGCGGATGAGGTCGGCGTAGCGCGGCCTGCCGTAGGGGGCGAGGCCCATCAGCTTGTACTCGCCCGAGTCGACCTTGAAGCCGCAGAAGTAGGTGAACGCCGAGTACAGCAGGCCCAGCGAGTGCGGGAAGCGGATCTCGGCGAGCGGGGTCACCTCGGTGCCGCGGCCGTGCCACAGGGTGGTGGTGGCCCATTCGCCGACGCCGTCGATGCACAGGACGGCCGCGGACTCGTAGGGGCTGGGGAAGAACGCCGACACGGCGTGCGATTCGTGGTGACGGCGTACGGACAGCTCCGGCACCCGGCCCAGGTCCAGGGCGGCGAACTCGGCGCGCACCCGGTCGGCCGTGCGCAGCTTGCCGCCAGGACCGAGCCAGGAGGGCAGCGTGTCGCGGAAGGAGGCGAAGCCGGCCGGGGCGGCGCCGGCGAAGGTGGCCAGCACCCGGCGGAACTTCAGCCGGGGATCCTCGTAGTAGGCGACGGCGGAGACGTCATTCAGGGTCGCACCGGCCTCCTCCAGGCAGTAGCGAACGGCGGACGAGGGGAAGGCGGGGTCGTGCCGCCGCCTGCTGAAACGTTCCTCTTGGGCGGCTGCGACAGGTACTCCGTCGGCGATCAGCGCCGCCGCGCTGTCGTGATAGAAGGCCGACACTCCCAGGATCAGGTCAGACACCGCTGCGTTCCTCCACGGAATGGGTGTGCGGATGGGGTTCGGATTCGGTCCTGCGCGCGGGGACGCGTCTCATCCCCGCCTGCCCGCGAGCCGTCCGCGACGGGCGGCCAGCCGGGCGCCCACGCCGCTCGGCGGATTCAGCGAGCGGTAGCCCACCCGCACCCGCCGCCAGGTCTCCTCCCGGCCACCGCGGCCGGGGTTCTCGGGCAGCGCGGCCATCAGGGTGTCCACCGCGTCCGCCGCCCACGCGGAGTGACCGGTGGCGACGTTGTCGATGGTGTTGTGGATGTCGACGAAGCGGGTGCTGAACCCGTACGCCTTCAGCGCCAGCCGGGCCCTGCGGTAGGTGCCGCCGACTCCCGACAGCTCCATGGCCAGGTTCAGCCCCAGCACCTCGGGCAGGAACGTCCTCGGGAAACGGCCGACACACAGCCAGTACACCGGCAGCTCGAACGACTCGTCCCGGAAGCCGGGCCAGCGGGCGAACTCCGCCGAGTCGGTGGGCGGCAGGTCGACGCCCATCTCCTTGAGGACGTCGCGGTAGATGAGCGGATGGTTCAACCGCGGCTCGCCGTTGCCGAGTTCGTCCCAGTACGTCTCGAAGAGCGAGTGCCCGATCGCCGAGGACGCCTGCTCGTAGTCCGTGAAGCCCTGCAGCCAGCTGCCGTCGATCAGGGTCAGTGGCGCCGTCTGCACGGTGTCGTCCACGACGGCCTCCCGGGAGGGCAGCGAAACCTCCGCGTTCTCCTCGAACTCGGCCCCGTGCCGGTCGTGCTGGGCCTGCAGCCAGGGCCGCAGCCCCTCGCGTCCCCAGCGCTCGGGAAGGGGCATCGCCGAGGAGTCCATGCCGTGCCCGGAGCGGGCCAGCCAACCGGCGACGTACCGCTGTGCCCAGGACCGCAGCGCCGGGGTGTCGGTGCGCCGCATCAGCAGGTGGTAGGCCTCCCGCACACCGGAGGGAGCACGGCCCGGGTCCCGGTGGCCCGCGCGCAGGGCGGCCACCACGGCGGTGGGAGCGGCGACCGCCGGGAGAGCGAGCGGGGCACCGGTACGGGACCGACCATCGGCCCCGGCGTCGGCCGTGCCCCTCGTACCGGCCTCGGCGCCGGGTCCGGTCGGCAGGGAGTCGATCCAACGGCGGATGACGATCAGGTCCTCGGGGGAGAACACCCGGAACATCGGGCCCCGCTCGCCGACCAGGCCCCGTACCAGGGCACTGGCGGAGGCGCGGCCGGGTTTGACCAGCTTGCTGCGGGACAGGGCCTCCAGCAGCGGCCCCGCGTCGGTGCGGCACTCGGCGAGCCAGCCGGCCAGCGGCTTGCCCTCCAGCTGGAACCGGTGGTGGTACACGGCGCCTTCACGGGAGCGCTGCCGCATCAGTTCCGCCATGTCGAACGCCGGATCCCCGGCCGCGACCAGCTCCGCGTACAACCCCCCCGACCATGCGCGCAGTGTGCCCAGCGTCCAGGCGAAGCCCCGGCGCACCGCCTCGGCGGCCCGGTCGCCGTCCTGGGCGACCAGCTCGTCGACCAGGGCCCGGCACTGCCGGTCCGGCCGCGCCGTATCTTCGACGCTCCCGGCGTCTTCGGCGTCCCGCGGCAGGGAGGGGTCGATGGCGTCCCAGTCGGCCTCCGTCGGCCGGGCCCGCCGGACCATCGTCAGGGCCGGCAGCAGGCCGACCGTACGCAGGCACAGGTCGGCGCCGAGGAGTTCGCCGCGGAACTCGTCCGGCCGCCGGCTCATGGCCAGCAGCAGGCCCGGCAGCTGGAACGCGCTTTCGGGTATGCGCTGGTCACCGGTGAGCCGGGCCGCCGGTACGGCGTTCTCCGCGAGCCGCAGGCGGCGCAGCAGCTCCAGGAAGGCGCTGCCCCGGGAGGCGTGCGGGTGTCCGGCGCCCACGTCGGCTGCGTACAGCGCGAGGATCCGCAGGACCACCGGGACCTCGGCGTTGCCGGGAGCGCTCAGCCACTGGAGCCAGGCGCCGGAGACGAGGGAGAGCGGGGCGCAGCCGAGCACGGCACGGCGCACCAGCACCTCCTGGTGTCCGGCCGGGCGGCCGTCCTGGTGCTCCGGACCGAGCAGGTCCGTGAACCGCTCGCTCTCGGCGGCCGCCCAGTCGGCGGTTTGCCGGACAAGGTCGTCGAGGGGGGCCGCCCCGACGTCCGTGCGGCGCAGCTCGGCGCGGACCTCCTCGACGAACCTGCCGTCCGGCACCGAGGCCTCCGGGTCGGCGGCGTGGGAGTACACGGCTCGGGCGGGTCCGCCGTCGCCGGGTGGCTGGGAGTGCGGGGGCGGCGTCGCCGGGGCGGCTGCCGTGTGGCTGTGCATCCTTCTCCTTTCGGTAGGCCTGTTTCTCGTCGGCCGCTCAGAACATGGGATAGATGGATGCGTCGTTCTTTCGGTTGGCGCGCTTCTTGCGCCGGAACACCAGGTCCGCGATCTTTCGCAGAAGGGACATCGGGCAATCGCCTGCTCTCGGAAATCGGAAATCCGGAAATGGGGTGGGTGACACGGAAAAGCCGGAGCGGGGAATTCAGGAAATGCCCAGGGTCTCGGCCAGGACGCGGGCCACCAGGTCGTAGCCGTGGTCGGTGTAGTGCGCCCGGTCCACGTAGATCCAGTCCCGCTCGGTGACCGCCTCGGCGACGATCGGGTTGAGGTCGACGTAGCCGATCCCGAGCTTCTCGCAGCCGGCGCTCAACTTCTCGGAGAAGGCGCGGGCCACCTCCTTGCGGGAGATGTCGCCGTAGAGCGCCTCCCAGGTGCCCAGCTTCGAGATGCGGTCGATCTCGTCGAAGAGCAGCCGCTCCTGGGGTGCGTGCCGGTCCCGCATCCACAGCGCCATCGGCTGCAGTACGTACGTCAGCCGGGCGGCCGGCCCGGCCAGCCGCCGCCAGCTGTCCAGGTGACGGAGGGTCAGGTCGGCGGCGGCGTCGATGACCGCGAGGACGTCGCGGCGGACGTCGTCGTGCGTGGAGATGGTGCGGCGGCGCTCGGTGCGGCGGCCGATGAGCTTGCCGGAGGCAGCGGCCCTGCGGTTGCTCTCGCGGAGTTCCTCCATCTTGTCGAAGTACTCGCCGCAGAACCAGAACGCGCCGTGGTCGCCCTGCTGCCACTCGGGCAGCCTGCCGACCGTGAGGTCGTTGAGCCCGGAGAAGACCACGATCTCGTCGATCTCGGGCAGCAGATGGCGGTAGAGGGCGAACAGCAGCAGTTCCTGCGTCGAGTTGTAGCAGCGGCCGCCGAAGTTGAGCCAGGGCACGGACGGGGCGTGTTTGCGCCACAGCTGGGAGGCGAGCGTGGTGGCGTCACTGGTGGCGCCGATGCCGAGCACGGTGGAACTGCCGGATATCAGGCGCACCGGACCGGCGGGCACGCGCCCCGCCGCGGAGGCCGTCCGGCCGTCCGGGCCGTGCGAGAGGCGGAAGCCCGCTCGGTCCGTGTTGATGACGGATGACCGGTAGTCGGCCCGGTGGAAGTACATGAGGTACGGCAGGTAGCGGGCCTCGCCGCGGTCGTCGAATCGCGCGTACTCCTGCATCTGCGGGGTCAGTTCGTCACGCTGGAGCTTCACGTCGGCGCACTCCTCGGCTCATGAAGGGACAACTCGGGAAGGGAGAATCGACGGAGAAGGGCGGGCTGACCGCTCAGTCCCTGAACAGGTCGGGCTGACCGCTCAGTCCCTGAACAAGGGCCCGCGGTGCAGCTGGTGCTGGGCCGCCTGGGCCAGCGGCCGGACCACGAGCTGATCGACGTTGACGTGCTGGGGCAGGCCGACGGCCAGCGCCACGCACTCGGCGACATCGTCCGCGGTGAGGGGGCGATCGACGCCTTCGTAGACCGCTGCGGCCCGTTGGGCGTCACCGCGCATCCGGTTGAGGGCGAACTCCTCGGTCCTGACCATCCCGGGCGCCACCTCGACCACCCGGACGGGCTCGCCGCACAGCTCCAGCCGCAGGGTCTCGGCGAGAGCGCGCTCGGCGTGCTTGGCGGCGCTGTAGCCGCCGCCTCCCTCGTAGGCGGTGAAGGCCGCGGTGGAGGTCACGGTGACGATGGTGCCGCCGCGGCCGGCCCTCAGCAGCGGGAGCAGGGCCTGGGTCATGCGGAGGGTGCCCAGCACGTTCACGGAGTACATCCGCTCCCAGTCCGCGGCGTCCGCCTCGGCCACGGGGTCCGCGCCCAGGGCGCCTCCCGCGTTGTTCACCAGGACGTCGCAGGAGCCGAGTTCGGCGGCGAACCGTCGTACGCCCGCGTCGTCGGTGACGTCGAGGACGTACGGCCGTATGCCGGTCTCCGCTGCCAGCCGGTGCAGCCGCTCCGCACGCCGTGCCACGGCCACCACGTCGAAACCGTCCTTCGCCAGCCGGTGCGCCGTCGCCGCGCCGATTCCGCTGCTCGCCCCGGTCACCACGGCTATTCCGGCCACCAGCGCCACCACCTTTTCCCTCGTCCGGAATTCCGCACAGGTCGATAATTTCTTCGTGCGGTGAGAGCTTTCCCGACGCGGGAGGCGTACTGAACCGTGCGCATTGTTCGGAACTCCGCAATGCGGGAACCTGCAGGACGGACAAAAAGGAACGAGCAGGCCCTCCGGGCAGGCTCGGTTGCCTGCCTCTACGACGTCACGACGCGACGGGCTGTGCCGCGTACCCGCGTACCCGCGTTCACGCTTGAGGTCGGGGGTGTCCGGGCGACGCGGCTCGTGGCACGGCGCAGGATCGGCGGCGCCATGACCGAGGCGACCATCGCTACGAGGACGACGGGTGATCCCGCAGGCCTGATGACCTGACAACTGCCCTGCCTGAACCAGGAGAAGGACACGTGTCCGCTGGGTGGCGGACGGCTGTAACGCGTCCTCGCCTTCCGCTTCGAGATCTGTGTCGTGGATGGGCCCGAGGGTGAGGAACTGGCCCGGCAGCAGGCCGCGGTGACCCGGGACGTGGTGCTCCGGGTTGCCGAGCACCATCGGGAAGCCGACCGGGAGCCCGACGGGCAGGAGGGCACGCCTTCGCCACAGCGCGACACTTGAGCGACGCACCGCCGGGCTGGGCGGGTGTTTCGGCCCCTCGAAGTCACTGTGCGTGAGGGGACGCTTGCCGGAGTTCACCCCGCATGGCTCGAACCTGCGGCGGCGCCATCGGAAGGGGAATCAGTGGGCCGGATGCCTGTCTTGGCCTGCGGAAAACGCAAAGTAGCGGAGCGCCCCCGGCGGGGCACCGACAGCATCTGTACGGGCCCGGAGCCGCGGTGAGCTGGGGCTTTCCGCGACGGTGGCGGTGTCGAAGGTGTCCCGGCGTCGTCGTGGGAGTGGTTCCCAGTGAGCGCCCGGGGCGAAACACCGCGCGACGAGTCTGCGGACCTTCGTGACGCTTCTCCAAATGCCGGTGCCGGTGCCGGTGCCGGTGCTGGTGTCGGGTTTGAGGTGTGGGTGCGGCGTGGCTGCGCGTTGGTGGTGGCGTCGGTGGCCGCGTATGCCTCGTACGTGCATCAGCGGGAGTTCGCCCTGCAGGGTGGGGCGGATGCGGTGAGCGCCACGCTGTGGCCGTTGTCGGTGGATGGTCTCTTGCTGTTGGCGACGGTGAGGTTGCTGAACTCGTCCCGGAATGTGGGGCGTCGGGCGCGGACTGTGGTGTGGCTGGCCTTTCTTCTCGGGATCGCGGTGTCACTGGCGGCGAATGTGGCGGCCGCTCCGGCGCTGGCCTGGCGGCCGGTGTTGGTGGCGGGCTGGCCTCCGGTCGCTTTGTTGTTGTCGGTGGAGTTGCTGGTGCACCGTCCCGCCGTTCGTGACCACGGCGAGAGTCCGGAAGGTCCGTCGCAGCTGTGCGGCGAGACTCGGGGAGAGGGCGCCTCGCGGCGAGACCGAGAGATGAGGGGAGCGGATGGTCGTCGGGGAGACCTGGCGGAGCGAGACGAGACCGAGACTGTGCGGCGAGAGACGGGCCGCGCCAGCCGAGAGCCGACAGGCGGTGACGCGCCAGGGCACCCAGAGGCTCGGCCCGTGAGTGATGGTTCGTCGCGGTCTGCAGCTGGGGCGACCACGACGGCGGAGGAGGTGATGTGGGAGCACTTCCGGAAGGAGCTGGCTGCCGGTCGTGCGGCCAGTGGCGCGGAGCTGGATCGGGTGGCGGGTACGAACAACTACGGGCGGACCGTGCTGGCCCGTTGGCGCCGGACCGGCCGGATTTCGGAAACGGTGGATGGGGCGCGCGTGAGCGGACGGCGCAGCCACTCATGAGCACGGGACGGCATCCGTGAGGGCGGCGGAGATCCGGGTCGGGTGGTGCTGCTCCGGCAAGGTGATCTGGAAGGAGACGTGGTCGCTGTCCGTGTGCAGGCGGGCGGTGAGTTGGGTGGTTTCGAACAGGCGTCGTTGCAGCTGTTCGGGGGCGTCTGCGAGATGGCGGGCCAGGTAGGGGAGGGCGTCCAGAAGCTCGGCGAGGTTGTCGGTTGTCTAGGTAGGGGTGGCCGTGCTGAGAGTTCGGAGCGCGCCGAGGGCGTTGACCCGCTGGTCTTCCAGGTCGTTGTAGATGTGGCGGAGGGCGGTGGCGTAGGGGTCGTCGGCGGGGCAGTTCTGGGCCTGTTGCAGGAGATTGTGCTGGCGGCGGGAGACATCGTTCAGTAGGAGGTGCAGCCGGTCGCGTTCGCCTTGGCGTGGGTGGCGTTGCGGTGTTGGGCGCGTCCGAGGGTGGTGCCCAGCAGATCGGGCCGGTGGGGGGCGGAGCACATGGTTGGTGTAGAAGCGGCGAGCGCGTCCAGCAGGAGATCCTCGCGGATGTAGGTGGTTTTGGGGTGGCCGGCATAGGTGTCGGGTCGGCCGCGGTTGTTGGCTCGGGGCTGGCAGCAGTCGTTGGTGATGCCTTTTCGGCGTTTGCCGAACATGCGCCGGTTGCAGGCGTGCAGGAGCATGCCGCGTAGCACGTAGGTGCGGTTCGTCTGCGGATGGGTGCTGACGGTGCCCCCGGTCCGGGAGCCTTGGTCGGCCGGCGGTTTCTGGGTGGGGGCGCCGTATATCCACTTGGGGATCGGTGGTTCGTGTACCGGTTGGGGTGACCACACCCACAGGGCGGGGGCGTTGTAGGCGCCCCTTCGGGAGCGGCTGGCGTGCCGTGCGCGACGAACATCTCCGCACCGGCTCGGTGCCGACGCCGTTCTCCACCCAGTGCACCGCATCCGGCGCGATGACGACCAAGTCTCCCGGAGCGCAGCGAGCGGGCGCGAGGGTTGGACGGCCGCGAGGAGCATCAGGACGAGGGTGGTGGCTCCGAATGCACCGTGGGCGGTGACCACGGGCACGGACAGGCGGCACATCAAGGCCCCCTGACTTCCCGGAACGGGAGAACGAGCCAGATGCGGCAACCACAGCATCGTCCGTACCCGGTCGGGGCGGGAGGCCCGCCCCAACATCGCATCAGGGATGAACAGCTGCCTGCCGACCATCGTTTCGCAGGCCTGTCGGAAGGGCCGATATGGGGCCCTGACAGTCGTTGGCGCGTCCCGTACGATTCCTCCTGCTGTGTGCCGCAGTAGGGGGACATTGGGGGCTTTCGTGCTCGACGCGAAGCAGCATCAGGGCAAGTTCGGCGAGGACTATGTCCGTGTGCTTGCCTCCGCGGCAGGGTTGATCGTTTCGCAGGACGATCTCGACGCGGATGGGATCGATCTCGGATTCCGTGCCACCGGTCGGTACGGACGGAGGCAGTCACCCACCATTGAAGCTCAGATCAAGACATGGTCGAAGCCGTCCGGATCGTCCGGTCATCTGAACTACCGCGGGCTCAATGAGTGGCAGTTCAATAGGCTCGCCGGCCCCGACTTCACCGTTCCCCGGTTCTTGTTCGTCATCTGCGTCCCCGCGGACAAGGAGGAGTACGCGGCCATGACGACCGAGGGCGTCATGCTCCGTCACTTGGGCTACTTCGTCTCGCTTCGTTCTGAGGAGCCGATCAAGGATCCTGATCGTGAGCGAATACGTTCGGTCAGGGTTCCGACAGCGAACGTGCTCACCGCCTCTTCGCTGCGCCGGCTCACCGAGACCCAGTCGGACTGGTAGGGGAACCGGGATGACGATTCCGCTGAAGGTCGATGACATCGCCGGCTATCTGGCCGAGACGGGCTGGGAGCGGGACCCGCAAGGCTGGCGCGGGGCGAGTGTGTGGCAACACGCAGGCGACTACGAGGTGTTGGTGCCTGCTCGCGACGGCATGGGGGACAACGAGCGCCGGGTCCGGGAGATCCTTCGCTGTCTGTCCGCGGTGGAGGACCGACCGGCGGGCGACATCGCCCTGGAGATCGCCCGCCCGCAGCTGGACAAGCAGTATTTCCGGACGTTTCCCACGGGGCACGACCCGGGTTACACGTCGCTCCTCTTAGGTGCGCAGGCCGTGGTGGGTGTCCGCAACCTCCTGAGTGCGGCGACGCGCACCGTCGTGCAGGGTCCGCACTTCTCCTTCGTCGGCCGGGCACCGGGCGTGGTGGGTGACCTCCTGCGTGCGGCCGAACTCGGCCCCTCCAAAGCCGGAAGCTACGTCGTGGAGACCCGGGTGCCGGCGGATACGACGGCTCAGGCCCCGAGTGGAGAGCAGATCGCCGGCCGGACCGTGCTGGTTCAGATGCATGAAGCGGTGAGCGCCGCCCGGGCGGCCGTAGCGGCGGACGAGCCCGCGGCATTCGACGAAACCGTCACGGCCGGCGTCTCGGCGGATCTCTGCAAGGCGCTCAGCGAGCTTTCCGGCTCCGACCGGAGCGAGCCGTTCGAGATCACCTTCCGGTGGGCGCGCTCGCAGCCACTCGACGCGCCGTCCCACGTCGTCGCATTCCCCGAGACCTCGGGATCGCTTCTGTCGGCGGCGGCCAACCGGCTTCGTGACCTCAACGCCACCGGTGCCGCGACGCTCTCCGGCGTGGTCGAGGGACTGCACGACGACGCGGCCGGCAACGACCGGTGGCGGATCAAGATCCGCGGCGAGTTGCGCACCGAGCACGCCGAACTGGTCCGGCGGGCCGTCTGGGTGCGGCTTCCGGACCAGGCCTCGTACGACCGGGCGATCACCGTGCATCGGGAGCAGCAGGAGGTCACCGTGACGGGCGAGTTGTCCAGCGCGACCGGCCGGGTGGAACTGGTGCCCGGGCCAGGGCTCGACATCTGAACGGCTTTCGGCTCATCGAGGAGGGGTACTGTGCCGACGGAGTTGACCGTACGCGATCATGCATCGCTGTTTGCCCTGATGGTGGTCGCACGACCGGTGACCAACCGTGAACTGCGCGATCTCGCCGGACTTGAGGTCAGCGCGGAGATACGCCGACGAGCGAATCAGGATGTCGAGCGGATCGCGACCAGGAAACGCGGTGCGGTCAACACGCACCAGCTCACGCCCGCGGGCAGGACCTGGTGTGAGTCCGCCCTGGTGGCCGGACGTCCGGACGGAGCGAAGTTTCCGGCCGGTGTGCTCTACGCGGTGCTGGACAGCGTCGGACAGTATCTGGCGAGTTCGGGCACCAAATTCGGCGAGTTCTTCAAGCCCGACGTCGAGAGCTGGATCCGCGCGGTGTACACGGAACTCACCGTTCGCCGCGAACCAGGCAGCTGGGTCAAGCTGTCGGCGCTGCGCCCATGGCTCGAAGACATGCCACGGGGGGTCGTCGACGCCGAACTCGACCGGATGATCGAGCAGCCCGACGTACAGCTGATGGCCGAACTCAACCAGCGCGCACTCAGCGACCAGGACCGCGACGCCGCCGTCGACATCGGCGGCGAACCCCGGCACCTGCTGCGGATCGGGCCGGCGTGAACCGGGAGATCGCGGCCCTGAAGGCCATCCACATCAGCACCGCGCCGACGTCGGACGAGGTCTGGACGCCGGTGACCCCCTACCACGTCGACGGCCTTCATCGGGAGGTGTACCGGCGGCTGGAAAGGGCGATGAGCGCTGTCGAGCGCGCCCACTCGCCGGTCGCGGCGGTGGTATGCGGCGAGCGCGGATCAGGCAAGACGCATCTGCTCGGCTGGACCCGCCACGAGATCCAGGAGCGCGGCGGCTTCTTCTTCTACATCAAGCTCGTGACCGGCTGGGACTTCTGGGAGGGCGCCACCAACAGTCTCGTCGACAGTCTGTACCGGAAGGACGAGGGCGACCAGTTGCAGCTGGTTCGCCTCCTCGGCGGGCTTTCGCGCCAGGCCGGCCTCGACACGGAGACCCACAACGCCATCATCGGTGAGCGGGAGTTGACGCGTGCCCATGTCGACGCGTTCGTTCAGGGCATCCGGAGAATCGACCGGCAGGTGGGCAACGAGGCCGCCGATACGGCCCGCGCGCTGGCGCTCATCGCCTCCACAGGCGATTCCGCGGGGATCGGCCAGGCCTACCTCGCACTTGACGACGACGATCCGGGCCGGCGTGCCGCCTGGGGGATGTCACCCCGCGGGCGACGGGCTCAACTCCTGCTCCGCGATCTCACGCGCCTGTTCGCCCTCGTCGGACCGCTGGTCTTCGCCTTCGACCAGCTGGACAACCTGGTGTCCGCGTCGGAGACGTCTGCGCTGACGTCGTCCGGGTCCGGCGGGAGTCGGGCCGCGCAGCGGCTGAGCAGCGACATCGCCGCCGGCTTGATGGAGATGCGGGAGGAAACGCGCCGGACCCTGATGGTCGTGGCGTGTCTCCAGGACACCTGGGGGCTGATTTCCCGGTCGGCGGTCCGGTCCGCCCTGGACCGGTTCGAGGTCCTGCCGACGCTCGGAGCGATTCCCGACGAGGCCACCGCCGCCGCCATCATCAGTAACCGATTTCGCCAAGGCTACGAGGCCGAGGGGTTCACCCCGCCCTACCCGACCTGGCCGATCAGCCCGGCCGCGCTGGCCGAAGCCCCCCACCGTTTCACCGCACGGCGGCTGCTCAAGCGCGTCGAGAAGCACCTCGACGAGTGTGAGCAGACCGGCACGGTCTCCGAACTGACCTCCTTGACAAGCGAAGAGCCCAGGGGAGCCGCACAGCCCACGCCCGCGAAGGCCGGCAACCTGAACGCCTTGACCGAGTCCTTCGAAAAGCTCCGTGCCGAGGCCGACGATCTCGGGCCGCTCAACGCCGCCTCCGAGGATGACCTGATGCCCGCTCTGCTGGGCGCGGGACTGCGGAGCCTGGTCAAGGAACTCGGTGTGGACGAGACACGGTTCCTCATCGAGACGGACTTCGGCCGCAAGGCGGCGCTGCACGCCCGGCTGCGTCATGTCGTCGACGAGGCCAGCGAAAACGAAGTCCACTGGTCCTTGCGGGCGATCGCCACGGACAACCCTCGCGCCGCCCAGACCCGGATCCGCAACGCGGCTGTGGAGGCCGGCCTGGCGGCCCAGCTGACGAGCCGCCGTCTGATCCTGCTGCGGAACACCCCGTATCCGAGCGGCGCCAAGACCAAGGAGATCAAGGACGACTTCGAGGCGCGGGGCGGGATGTCGTTACCGATCGGCGCCGCCGATCTCCGGACCCTGGCCGCTCTCCGGGCCATGCTCGACGACCGTGCGTCAGGCCTGGCCGAATGGCTGCGGCAGGAACGCCCCGCCTCCCGCACAGAGGTCTTCACGCCGGTGCTGGCCGATCTGCGGCAGCAACTCGGCATCACGGCCACGGACACCGGCTCCGGGGCGGACGCGGCGGACATGCCGGAGGACGCCGAGCCGGCTCGTACCGAGATCGTCATCGGCACCACGGTCCGGGGCCGCCGTCCGTTCGCGGTTCCCATGGAACGGCTCCGGATGCACACCGCTGTGGTGGGGGCCGCGGGATCGGGCAAGACGGTCCTGATCAAGCGACTCGTGGAGCAATGTGCTCTACGCGGTGTCTCGGCGATCGTGCTGGATCCGAACGACGACCTCGCACGGCTGGGCGACCCCTGGCCGCGCACGCCGGATCGCTGGGCGGACGCACATGAGCGCGAGGCTCAACGCTATTTCGCGGACGTCGAAGTGACGGTGTGGACGCCGGGCCTGAACCGGGGACGCCCGATCTCCTTCTACCCGCTCCCCGACTTCGGTCCGGTCCTTGACGACGAGGACGACTTCCCACGTCTGGTCAGGTCGACCGTGACATCGCTCGCGCCGCATGCCGGCATACGCGGCAGCAGTGCTCGCGCGACCCAGCAGCTGGGGGTCCTCAAACGTGCCCTCGAACAGTACGCGCGCGACGGCGGCAAGACCCTGGCCGATTTCGTCGAGCTGCTCGCCGAGCCCCCGCCCGACATCGTCAACAGCAGGACCAGGCGCTTCGCGGTTCAGATGGCGGACACGCTGGAAGCCGCGATGGAGACCGACCCGCTGTTCGGGGAGTCCGGCGCACCCGCCGATCCCGGGATGCTCCTGATCCCGTCGCCGGGAAAGACCGCCCGTATCTCGGTGATCAGCTTCGTCGGCCTGTCCGGCGACGGACCGGCCCAGTTCGTCAGCCGCCTCCAGGCGACCTTGTTCTCATGGTTCCGGGCGCACCCGGTCGGCGACCGTGCCCTGGGCGGGCTGCTGGTGATGGACGAGGCGCAGAACTTCGTACCGTCCGGTGCGGCGAATCCGAGTACGGAGAGCACGGTCGAACTCATCCGCCAGATACGCAAATACGGACTCGGGATGGTCCTCGCCTCGCAGACGCCCAGGGGGATCCACAACCAGGCGCTGGGCAACACGGTGAACCAGTTCATCGGCCGCCTTACCGTTCCCGCTCAGATCAACGCCGTCGAGACCATGGCGGAGGCGCGGAACGCGGTCCTCGACAACCTCGCCGGTCTCCAGCGCGGCACGTTCAACGCCGCGACCGAGGGGACCGGATTCAGCAAGATCGAGGTGCCGATCTGCCTCAGTCACCACGATGTGCCGCTCACGGAGGACGAGATCATCGAGCGAGCCCGCCGGGGTACCTGAGCGGTCGTGAGGTGGTGAGCGCGTCCTGGCCCGTGCCGAGATCCTGGCCTGTCGCCCTGCGCTGGTGTGTCCGTGCTGAAAACCCTGACCTGCACGGACAGGGTTTTCAGCACGGACAGGGTCGCCAGGGCGCTTGAGCCGTCCTATCCCGGCGGTCACCTCTGCGCCGACCTGGAAGAGGGCAGACGGACCTGCGCGAGCGAACCGCGCTCTTCCGTACTGTCACCGCCGGAGGCGACACCCTCGTCGTCGACAACGCCCGCCAGGCAGCCGAAGTCCGCCCCGGCCACCGGTCTGCTCGTGGTCACCAGCCGCAGCGGCCTGCCGGAGCCGGCCATGGACGGCGTGGTGGCCACCCCCTCGAATCGCTCGACGAGCGAGCGGGGGTCGAGTTCGTACGCAGTTGGCGCGTCACGGACGCGGACGGCGCGGCCCGGGCGCTGGTCCGGATCTGCAGCGGCCTGCCGCCGTCGCTGCGCGCGGCCGGCGAATGGCTGGCGGGTTGCCAGGGGAAGGCTTCGTCGCGGTTGGGCCAGACGACCTGGAGGAACGGGAACGGCGGCTTGCGGTAGAAGCCGATCGCAGTGCCGAAGAACGCCTTGTACCAGCGATAGTCGACGGATTTGAGAACGACGGGGACGTTCGCGATGTCGTGCCTCTCCTGGTCGGCCTCCAGAGCTTGCCCCTCGGCAGCCCGCCGGGCGAGGTCGTTGAGAAGCGTCTGCATCCGCGAAATGTCCAGGCCGAACATCGCCAGCTCGGGTATCCGGTGCTGGTGCCACAGGCCGATGGTGTACGCCCAACCCGGCCCCAGGTCATCGGCGGGGATCATCATGACCTACCAGCCGTGTTGATGGATGGTGGCGACGGTCGACTGGGTGCGAGGGTCCAGTTCGTTGATGTCCTGGCAGACGACGCAGTGGCAGGCGGTGGGGCCGGTAGGCATGGCCGTGAGGTTACGGGGACGCGTTGGCTGCGGGCTCGGCGGGAGGAGACTTGGTCACTCCGAGAAAGAGCGCGGCCTGCAACGGCGGCGGCTGCCGAACCGACAATTTTTCCGATGACGGTCGTCACCGCTCGCGGGGGTGGAGGACCATGACGGCGCGCTCCTGCTCCGGACATTGGGAGGCGCGCGACGACAGTGGCCAGATCACGGTCTTCGTCGTCCTCCTCGCCGCCGCTGTGGTGATGTTCGCGGCTCTGGTGCTCGATGGAGGGCTCGCCCTGGCCGCCAAGGTCCGCGCCATCGGAGAGGCGCAGGAAGCCGCCCGCTCCGGTGCCCAGGCGATCGACCTCACCGCCTACCGGCAGGACGGGACTCTGCGCCTCGTCCCCGGCGAGGCGCGTCGCCGAGCACAGGCGTACCTCGCCTCCACCGGAGACACCGGCACCGTCGCCGTCACCGCGGACACCGTCACTGTGACGGTCACCGCGCACCAACGCACACAACTTCTCGGGCTGCTCGGCGTCGAGACGCTCAGCGTCACCGCGACGGGCAGTGCCCATCCCGTACGCGGCGTCGATACAGCCGAACCGTAAGCGGGTTCCCTCATGCCCCTACGCCGCGTGCCCCGTGACGCACACAGGCATCACCGCCGGAAGCGTCGGAGTGCCAAAGTCCTCCGCTCGGTGGGTGTGTTGCTCCGCGGCGCTCTGGCCGTCGGACTCTTGGCCGTCCTGACGGCCGGGATCCCCTGGGGACTGTGGCGCTACGTCGGCTGGCCGCTGCCGGACCACGTGCCCACTACGGAGGAGATCAGTACGGTCCTGACCGCCCCGATGAGCACGTCGCTTCTACTCAACATCCTGGCCTGTTTGCTGTGGATGACCTGGACGATCTTCGTGAGCGATGTCCTGCGCACGGCGATCGACGCCGTTCAAGGTGTGCCGTGGCCGGTCCACCGGCCGACGACGGCCGGGCCGCTTCACGCGCTGGCGGCGGCGCTGGTCAGCGCGGTGGTCCTGGCGCTGCTGCCGAGCCGGGATCCGCAGTGGTCCTTCGCCGCGCAACGGCATCCGGAGGCGACCGCTGCTGCTCCGCTTCGCACCGCGGTCGTCGACGACCGCACCACCAACGCCGGTGAACCTCCCGAAACCGGCCCGACCGCGGTCGTACGCGCGCCCCGCGACGGCATCCACGACAGCCTGTGGCGCATCGCCGAACGCCGCCTGGGGGACGGTGGCCGCTGGCCGGAGATCTACACCCTCAACCGTGGCCGACCCCAGGCCGACGGGCTCAGCCTGATCAACCCCAGCCTCATCCAACCGGGATGGGTCCTGCACCTTCCTGAAGCACAGCCTCCTCCAGACGACGATCACGGATCCGGTGACGAACCCCAGCCGCCGAACCCGCCTCCGCCTCCCGGAAGTTCGGCCGAGCCGCCCTGGTCCCCCTCCTCAGGACCGTCCATGGAGTCCGGCTCTCCGACGGCGAGCCCCGATATCCCGCAGCCGACAGCGCCCGCCCACCCCAGTGGACCCGGCGACGAACCCCACGGCGGAGGAGACCGCGGTCCCGGACCCGGCATCGAGCTGCCCGGCGGCGTATTCGTCGGGCTCGGCCTGGCCGCCGCGACGGCCGCCGCACTGCTCGTCGTACGCCGCCGCCGAAGGATCCGCTACCGGCCGGGCAGCGGCGAACGGAGCGACATCCACATCGCGCCCGTGGTACGCGCCCTGCGTGTCGCGCACGATCAGAGCTCGGTGGCGACAGCCGGGGATCAGGCCGTCCCAGTACAGGACCCCGACACGGGCTCGGGCGCGGCAGGCGGTCAGAGAGCGCGCGACCACGCCCATGCCCCGATGACTGCGGGAGCACCGGCGGAACGCGTCATCGGGGTGAAGGAAGGGCGGGCTCTGGCCCGGGACTTGGCCCGTAGCAGGGGACTCGGTCTCCTCGGCCCCGGCGTACTGGACGCGGTCCGCGCCTTGATGGTCGACCTCCTTTCCGAGCGGCACGGGGCGGTGAGGCGGTCCGAGGTCGAGCTGCTCATCCCCGCTTCCGATGTCCGACGCCTTCTGGGAGCGGACGACATCGATGGGGAAGGCCTCCACGGGCTTCGCGTCACGGCCGACTTGACGCAGGCCCTGCAGCTGATGGAGACCGAACTCCTTACCCGTACCCGCTCCTCCGAGGCCGGCGCAGGCACTGACGGAGAGCACGGGAGCGAGATGGTGCTCATCGCCACCCCCGTGCCGTCCGAGGAACGACGCCTGCAGGCGATCCTCGACAACGGCTCGGCACTCGGCATGGCCGGGATCCTGATCGGCCAATGGCGCCCGGGAGGCACCCTGCGTGTACGGCAGGACGGGGCCGTCGCGGCTACCAGCCCCTCCCATGCCGCGGCGTTCACCGGCGCCCGCCTGTTCACCCTGCCCGCCGACGACGCCCGGGCACTCCTCGACCTGCTCGCCGAGGCGGCCCCGAGCGAGCATGTGCCGCAAGCGGCCGACCCGTCCGACGTGGAACGACGAAGCACAGTGGGACCGCGCCCGCGACTGCGGAGGCCTCTCACGCCACCGAGTCGCCGTGAAGGCCCGCCGTCGGGCCAGGACCTTGACGACACCGCTCGCAAGGATCCGACCGCGGTCGCCCCCTCTGTAGGGGACTCGGCCACCGCGACGTCAGCCCGACGCCAGGAGCAGCGGACGCACGGCATCGAGCAGCCGACGCGTCCCCGCCGGGACGAGTACCGCGAACACGCCGTGCGGATCGCGGTACTCGGACGAACCCGCCTGACGTACTACCCAGCCGATGCACCCGAGCCATCCGAACCGACCGACCTCACCGACGCGTTGACGCCCAGACAGCGTGAGGTCCTGGCCTACCTCGCGCTGCACCGCGATGGAGCCCGGCGCGAAGCCCTGACCGCGACGATCTGGCCGGACGCCTCACGCGAACGCCCGTACAACAGCTTCCACGCCACCCTGAGCCAACTGCGCAGAACGCTGCGCAGGGCCACCCATGACGCGATCAGCGACATCACCCACCACCAAGACGCGCGCTACGCACTCGATACCCGGCGGGTGTACGTCGATCTGTGGGGCTTCCGAGAGGCGGTGAACGCGGCGAGAGCAGCCGCCGGAGACGAGGACGCTCGCCAGGGCGCACTGCAGCGGACCGTCGCCCTCTACGGCGGGGACTTCGCCCACGACGTCACGGCGGAGTGGGCGGAAGCACCCCGCGAGACCCTGCGCCGCGAATACCTGGACTCCCTCAGCGCCCTGGTCCGCACATTGGCCGCCACCAGCCCCCGTCAGACGCTCGGCCTATTGGAACGGGCCCGCGAGTTGGACCGCCACAACGAGGCCATCTACCGGGACATCGCCCGTATGCAAGCACGCCTGGGCCAGTACGACGCCGTCTCCCGCACGCTCGAACTGCTCAGACAGACCCTGGCGGAATTGGGCGCGTCGCCGAGCCGCAGGACGGTGGTCCTGTGCGCGGAGCTGCAGTCCGGGCAAGGGGGAGCCGACTCGGACGACCGCGGGCCGGGCTGAGTGGGTGGGGGTGGAACGGTCGAGGGCTGCGGTGTACTGCTCGGACCGTTGCCGGGTGCGGGCTTATCGTCAACGGCGGACGTCACGGAACAGCGTTACGGAAACGCCCTAGCCGAACGCTTCGCGAGTAACTCGAACACCCCTTGTTTTGAAGGGTAGTTGTGGGTGGCGGCCGAGTGCTTCGGGCGTCCCTGGTTCACGCTCTGCCCCGGCGTGTCGCGCCCGCGTCACGGTGGACGGTGACCGGGGTCGGCGCCCCTTTGACCGGTCACGTCGTGGTGGCTGGGCCGGAACCGGGCGAGGGCGGTGGTCATGAGCGACACTCCCACGCTCAACAAGGCTGTGCAGCCGCAGGGCAACACCGAGACTCGCTGAGCAGCTCAGGATGGCCAGTTCAAGTCCGGGAACGCGTCGCGCACCTGTGCCAGGAGGGTGGGGTAGGCACTGCCGTACGTGGCGGCGGCCGCATACAAGGCGTCGAGTGCGGCGCGCAGCGGATCCTCCTGCGCCGCGGCGAACAGTGCGGGCATCGCCATGGCCTGCTGCCACAGGTCGTCTTGAGGACCGTGCAGAGATTGCACGAAGGTGTGCGGAAGGTTTTTCTGGGCGAAGAACCACTCCCAGGCCCTCTTCTGGTCGTCGAAGGGGGCGCGCTGCTCCTCCCCGGCACGGAGCCTCCGCATGGCGCGGGCGAACTCATTGAACATATGGAGTTCGGCTTTGACGAGGGCCTGGCGAACGGCCCACTGGGCGATGGCTCGCTGAGTGGGCGGGTCGACGGTATCCACGGCGTCCATCAGGTCGCGGTCCAGGGGGATGAGGCCCAGTTTGCTGCCACCGACCTCGCGCAGCGTCGGGCTCGGCGCCCGCCCACCCCAATCGCCTGCTTCGGCTTGCCACTCCGCCTCGCGGACGATCTTTTCTTCCGCCTCACGGCGACGGCGCTCGGCCTCGATGCGTTCCACGGGCGGGCGTGGCAGGGTGCGCGCGTGGTCATGCCAGTACGCGGCGCTCTGCGTGGTCTGCCTGATCACGCGGTCAGCAGTGGGCTGTGCCGGCCAGAACTGCAGCAGGTAGTGATCGACCGGCGGGCCGCCCTCCAGCACGGAGAGCTCGTCGTCCAGCGTCACGTCCATGCCTCGTCCGCAGTAGCGAACCCGGTAGTCGGCGACGGGCAGATCGAGCGAGCAGATCGGGCTATCGCTCCATGGCACGACGGCGGTCTCCGTGGAGCGGGGACGGAAGGAGACCTCGACGATCTCCTCCCACTGCTCATCGAGCGGCGGTTCGACCTCGTGGACCTCCACGGTCAGGCCCACATGTCCGGTGTGCAGGCCCGTCGTCAGGAACAGGCGGCCTGGGTTCGCGGCACCGCACAGCCCGTTGCTCTGGCCGACGCGCGGATCGACGTGCTCCTCGTCAGCGAAGCCGAGGGGGCTTTCCACGTAGAACTGTCGATAACTGACGCTCATCGCACCGTCGTAGACCGTCCGCACAGCTCCCCCTTGGCCCAGCATCCGCTTGAGGGCAGTATGCAACCCAGTCACCCAGAGAGCTGTGGGGCGAGGGCGTCCGCGAGCTGTTCCAGGTGTCGGAGCTCAACCTCGCCCGCTGCATCAAGGACGGCACCGTCACCGATCAGGACAACGGGGAGTAGAGGGCGATGAGCGTGTTCGGCCAGGGCCTGGTACAGGCGGTGCAGCGGGCGTTCACGCGCCCGATCCCGAAGAACGCGGGCGGGCAGATGCGGTACGGCTGACCCTCGTAGTCGGTGTCGAGTCCCCTCACGGCATGCTGCCAGCAGTCCTCAGGGAGTCTCCCGGGGCCTGCTCAGCCGTGCTGCGAACATCGCATCACGGCTCCAGAACGATCGAGCCGCGCGGTGACCGCTACAACGTGGTTAAGGATCAAAACACGCACTGAGACACGGGGCGAACAGGTCGGTCACTTCCTGCCCTATCCGCCCAGCTCTCCTCGACGACGTTTCTGAACGCGAATAAGTAAATCCGGATGCGCCTCCGTCCACTCCGCAGCCGGTGCCACAACCGCCAGCAGTTCACGTGCGGTGGGCGCCAGTTGATAGGTCGCGGGGAAGGGGAAGTGGTCAGCGTGGTCGCACTCGATGAGTTCCGCTTCCGTGAGGCGGCTCAGGGTTCGGCACAGTGTGCTGTCCTGGAGGTGTCGGTGCGACCTGTTCGGCCAGTTGTTCACCGGGGTCTGCGCTCGGACCGCGCTGAGCAGCTCGCCGTAGCGCAAAGGACCGCTGTGGAGCGCGACGAGGACGTCCCAGTCCCACTCACCGTTCAGCAACTGCCGGAAGTCGTGGATCCGCTGGAGGTATCGCTCGTCGCGTGGCGTCAGCCGGCGAGCTCGAACGCGCCGTCGCCGTAAGGGGAGAGGAAGGTCGCGCGACCCTCTCCGGGATCCGGTGGTGCGGTGTCTTGAATGATCGTTGCTTTCGGGCACGGGCATCGCCCCCCGACAGTGAAGTCAATACGGACAGTCAGGCTATGGCTAGATGGTAGCGATTGCAAAGCATTCAACCGGCGTCGATAGTGCTGGGCAGACTTGGCGCGAAGTTGAGGGAAGGACCTCCGATAGGAGAAGCGCCCGCTTCGGCAGTCCTCGGATGACGTGCCCGGGTGGCGAATGAGATCCGTTAGCTTTGGCTGCTCCTTCGGAGGTGCTTAGCGGGTGCTGCCGCGCGGGGTGTTCTACCTGATCGCGACGATGCTCGTCGCCGCCATCAGCCTGCGCGTCGCCGAACGCGACACCCCAGCGAGTTCTTCGGCGTCGCCGCCTCCGGCGCGAGAGTGGGGCAGGAGTCGGCTGGGGTGTACTTACGGGCGATGGAGACATCGGCCGTTACCGCGGCTGGCAGATCGTCGTCTTACGCGACAGGCCGGGCGTGAACCGGAGCCCGTGGTCCTCTTTCGACTCCTGCCTGGGTGATCGGGAGACGAAGTCGACTAGGCCGGACCCGAAGCTGAGTTGGTCTTGGTCGACGGCAACAACGTCACTGCCGATCGTGTCGGCCATGGCGGAGCCCGTCGCGTGTTTGCCGCGTGTCCGGTCGTACAGGTCCGGATTCGTCACCCTTGCTTCAAATGCCGGGTGAGGTGCTGGAGGTTGTCCCAAGTGTGTGGGTCGGTGCCGTTGCCGAGCGGGTAGTGGACGGCGGGTTCGGCCGCGGGGCCGAGTTGGAGGGGTGTGAGGTTGGTGGGTGGGCGGAGGGCGTGGGCGAGGCCGAGTTCTCCGACCGCTTCGGAGCCGAGCGTGAACGAGATGGGGATGGGCGGGGTTTCGAAGTGCGGGGGGATGGTCAGGTCGCGGCGGGCGGCCCGGAGTGAGGTGAGCATGGTGGTGAGGCCGTGCCTGGTGGCCAGGGTCTTGGCGAGGGGCTCGATGATGTCGAGGGGTGGGGTCTCACCTGTGCCGTAGCCGAGGGTGAGGGTGATGTCCTCCTCGATTCCGGCGGGGGTACGGGTGATGCGGAAGGTGGCGAGGGCGGGGCGGTCGGGGTGGCCGACGGCGGTCAGCCAGGTGGGCTGGGGTGCGCGGCTGCGGGCGAGGTCGGTCAACTGGCGGGTGTTCCAGGGAAGGTTGATCGGTTCGGCGGTGCTCCAGCCGGCGGGTGGGGTGTCGGTGAGGAGCTGCCAGGCGGTTTCCAGGGTGCGGCCGAGGACCAGGTCTTCGCCGGCGGGGTGCCGGGTGCGCAGGGAGACGATGAGCTGGCGTTCGCCTGTGTCGGCCGACGGAGCGAAGGCTTGGGCGAGGGAGGTTGCGCCGTTCTCGTCGCGGAGAGGGGTGAAGGTGCCGCCCTGCCAGTGGAGTCGGGCGCCGGACAGGCCGTCGTAGTAGCCGTGGTCCGGGTCTTGGACGACCCAGCGGTTGGGGTGGCCGTGCAGGGCGGTGCGGGTGGGCAGGGTCAGGCGGGTGGTGGGTGGGGTGACGATCTGCAGGGCGCGGTCGCTGGTGGTAGCGGTGCGCAGGGCGTCGGTGAGCCAGCTGGTCATGGCGACGAGGGGGCGGTCCTGGATGACCACGGCGGTCGTGGTGGTGAGGACGTCGACCGCCGGGGCGGATGCGGTGGGGACGGGGACCGCGGTGACGTCGGTGGTGAGGGGGACGACGTCGGTGGAGGCGGCTTCCCGGGGCCAGACCGTGCCGTCCAGGACGGTGGCGAGGCGTCCGGCGAAGGAGCCCGCCAGTCGGCCGGCCTCGGCGACGGCGGTGGAGGCGCGGGCCTCGGTCCACCAGACCGGGCTGTCCGGGAGGCCGGTGTCGGTGCCGAGGAGGCGGGCGGTCTCGCCGGGGACCTGGACGAGGATGGGGGCCTCGACGGAGACGAGTGGGCGGCCGTCGGGGGCGCAGAGCTGGATGACCGCGCCGTCGGCCAGGGTGTTCACGCCGAGGTCGGGCCCGCCCGCGTAGAGGCCCGCGAGGAGGGTGCGCAGGTCCGGCATCTTCGGGGTGAGGGCGATGACGTCCTTGGTCACTGCTGCGCGGCCTCTTTGTCTGCTTCGTCTGTGAGGGCGGTCTGGACGAGTTGGTGGTGGCGGCCGCGGCGGACGAGAGTGCCTCGGCCGGGTGGCTGGGCGGAGGCGTACAGGCCGGGGAAGAGCTGGCCCTCGGTGCGGTCGCCCGTCATGACCAGGGCGGCGGTGCCGGTCTCCCGCAGCGTCGTCAGCAGCGGTTCGTACAGGGCGCGGGAGGATCCGGCGACGCGGCGGGTGATGACGAAGTGCAGGCCGATGTCCTGGGCGGAGGAGACGTACGGCAGGAAGGGGGCCAGGGGTTGCTGGCCGGCGGTGGTGAGGATGTCGTAGTCGTCGACCAGGATCACGATCCGTGGTCCGGTGAAGACCGGCTCCGTACTCAGGGTGTCGGGGTCGGCCGTCTCCGGCAGGCGTTTCTCCAGCTCGGTGGTGATTCCGGTGGCCAGTGCGGCGGCCAGTTTCGCGTTGTGGGCGTAGCCGCCGCGGTACGCCTCGGGGACGACGCCGCGCAGGCCGCGGCGCGGGTCGAAGACGCCGAAGACCAACTCCTGGTCCGAGTAGCGCTCGATGAGCTGACCGGCGATGAGCCCCAGCAGATTGGTCTTGCCGCATTCGTTGTCGCCCAGGATCAGCAGGTGCTGGTCGCTCCCGAACAGGTCCAGCAGGGCGGGAGCGAGCGCGTCCTGGTCCACGCCGATCGGGATCCGGCCGGGCTCGGCGGCCGGGGAGGGGAGTTTCGCCGCGGGGAGTCGGGTGGGCAGGACCCGGACCGGGGCGGCGACGTCGCCGTGCCAGCCGGCGCGGATGGTGCGGGCGGTCCGTTCGAGGGCGGGTGTGAGGTCGCCGGTCTCGGGGCGGTTGTCGATACGGGGCAGGGCGACCTGCGCGAAGAGTTTGCCGTCGGTCAGGATCCGGCCCGGGGTGTCCGGGGAGAGGGTTTCGGACAACTTGCGGTCGATGCCGGAGTCGGCCGGGTCGTTGAGCCGCAGTTCGACGCGGGTGCCGAACATGGACTGGGTGGCGATGCGGACGTCGTTCCAGCGCAGCATCCCGGCGACGACGTGGATGCCGTAGCCGCCGCCGCGCTTGAGCAGATCGGTCACCGCGTCGTCGAGGTCGGCGAACTCGTCGCGCAGCGCGCCGAACCCGTCGATGAGCAGTACCACGTCGGTGGAGCCGAGCTGCGGCAGTCGGCCCTTGCCGCGCAGGTGGCGCAGTTGGTCGACGGAGTCGATGCCGTACTCGCGGAAGAGCTCCTCGCGTCGGCCGAGCATGGTGCGGACCTCGGCGACGGTGCGGGCGGCGCGTTCGTGGTCGGCGCGGCCCGCGATGCCGCCGACGTGCGGCAGCCCGGTCAGGGCGCTCAGGCCGCCGCCGACCAGGTCCAGGCCGTAGACGGCGACGTCTTCGGGGGTGTGGGTGAGGGCCAGGGAGAGGGCGAGGGTGCGCAGCAGGGTGGTCTTGCCGGACTGCGGGCCGCCGATCACGGCCGTATGGCCGCCCGCGACGGTCAGGTCCAGGAGCCAGGGCTGCTGCCGTTGCTGGGCCGGGTCGTCCAGGGTGCCCAGGGGGATGCGCATCGGGCCGTCGCGGTGGGCGAGTCGCAGGCCTTCGGTGTCGGCGTGGAGAGGTCCGGCCGCGGTGTCGAGGGTGACGGCGTCCGGCAGCGGCGGCAGCCAGATCCGGCGTACCGGCGGTGCGGCGGTGGCGAGTTGGTCGACCATCACCGACATCACGGTCGGCCCCGTCTCACGCTTGGCGACGGCGGGTTCCTCCGCGGTCTCCGCCGGAGCCGCGTCGAGCGTGTTGAAGGTCGGGTACGGCCAGGCGAGCGGCTGGTCGTCCTGGGCGTCCCGCAGGGCCGGGCCGCGGTAGGCACCGGAGACGTAACCGGCCTTGAAGCGCTCGTACGTGGAGGTGTCGACCTTCAGGTAGCCGAAGCCCGGCAGCGGTGGCAGGTGGAAGGCGTCGGTGGTGTCCAGCACGGTGCGTGACTCGTCGGCGGAGAAGGTGCGCAGGCCGAGCCGGTAGGAGAGGTAGGTGTCCAGGCCCTTGAGCTTGCCGCTTTCGATGCGCTGGCTGGACAGCAGCAGATGGACGCCGATGGAGCGGCCGATGCGGCCGATGGACAGGAACAGGTCGATGAAGTCCGGCTTGGCGGTGAGGAGTTCACCGAACTCGTCGATGACGACGAACAGGTGGGGGAGCGGTTCCAGGTCCGGGCGTTCGGTGGCGCGCAGGGCGGCGTAGTGGCCGATGTCGGCGACGTTTCCGGCGTCCTTGAGGACCTGCTGACGGCGCTTGACCTCACCGGCGAGGCTGGTGTGGACGCGTTCGACCAGTCCGGCCTGGTTCTCCAGGTTGGTGATCACCCCGGCCACGTGCGGGAGTTCGGCGAACGGGGCGAAGGTGGCGCCGCCCTTGTAGTCGACCAGCACCAGGGCCAGGTCCTCGGGGGAGTGGGTGGCGGCCAGCGCGAGGACGAGGGTGCGCAGCAGCTCGCTCTTGCCGGAGCCGGTGGCACCCACGCACAGGCCGTGCGGACCCATGCCGAGCTCGGCGGACTCCTTCAGGTCCAACAGCACCGGCTCGTGCCGGTCCGTCAGTCCGATGGGTACCCGCAGGAAGCCCCGTTCCCCGCGCGGAGCCCACAGCCGGGCCATATCCAGGGCGGCCGGGTCCTCGATGCCCAGCAGCGCGGGGAAGTCGACGGGTCCGGTCACCGGGGCGCCCTCGGCGGCCGATTCGGCAGAGAGCCGCAGCGGTGCCAGCATCCGGGCCAGCCCCTCCGCGCCGGCGATGCTCACGGCGTCCGAACTGCCGTGGGCCAGGGGGCCTTCGGGCGTGCGCAGGTCCTCGACGGTGACCTGGTCGCCGTCGACGGTGATACGGACGCTGACCTGGTCCGGCTCGTGCACCTGCCGTTCCAGCAGGTGCAGCACGGTGACCCCCATGTCGGAAAGGCCAATAACCGTGTCCGGACGGGGCAGTTCGATGGCCGTGCCGCCGTACTCGTCGCTGACGACGAGGAGCCGGTCGGTCATGCGCAGTGCGTCCCTGCCGGCCAGGCCCCGGCGGACTTCCGCGGTGTAGGAGGCGCGGCGTCGCAGGTCCTGGCGTAGTAGCCGGCCCAGCTGGGGCAGGCTCGGCGCGATCCGGCGTGCGGCCACCGGCCCGTCCTGCTCGGCCGGATCGAGCACGTGGGGCAGCCACTTGGCCCACGCCCATTCGTCGAGCCTCTCGCCGGGCACGGCGAGGGCGACGGCGACGTCGTCCGGCGCGTGGGTGACCGCGGCCTGGACGAGCAGTGCCCGGGCGACGCGCAGCACGCCCTCGCGGTCGCCGACGACGCTGACGTTCCCGGCCCGGTCCAACGGCACGGTCAGCGGGGAGTCCGTCGCGGTGGTGAACCGGCGCTGCAGGGCGCGGGCCTCGTTGAGCATGAAGGGGTCCGGCGGGGTCAGTACACCGCCGGTGTTCTGCTCGATCACCAGCTCCTGCACGGGTACGTCGCCGACTCCCACGCGCACGCGCAGGAAGTCCGCGTCCGGGCGGCGCCGTTCCCACAGCCGGGCCGGATCGCGCACCAGGTCGTACAGGGCCTCCGGCGGCGGACTGAGCAGCCGTGCCCGCCGACGGCGCTCACGTTCACCGGCGCCGAACTCCTCGCGCAGTTCCTCCAGGTATTCCAGGTAGCGCTCGCGCTGGGTGCGGCGGGTGCGCTGGGCCTTGCCCCGCTGGGAGAGGAACAGGGCCACGGCGCCGAGGAGCGCGAAGACGAGCACGACGGCGCCGATGACGGCGAACTGGCTGTTGCGGATGACGGTCATCATCACGACCGAGCCCATCACGCCGGCCATCGGCAGCAGCGAGGTGGCCGCACTGCCGATCTTGCCTTCGGGCAGGTTGGGCGGTGCCTCGATGGTGCGCGGTTCGGCGGCGGCGAGCGGGCGGGTGGAGCGGGCGGGCCGGTGGATCAGCTGCTGGGTCATCGCACTCGTACCGCCCGCTGCATCGCCTCGGCCGCCAGCCGGACGGCGGCGTCGCGGGTGGCCTGGCCGAGCATGGCGGTGTGGATGGGGCCTCCTTGGGCCAGATGGCGGTCGTAGGGGAGCAGGATGACGGGCACCCCGGTCTCGCGCAGATGCGCGCTCGCCGTCTTCGCGTCGAGGGTGGTGTCGGGGGAGTGGGAGGTCAGCGCGACCACGGTGGTGGACAGCGCGGAGTGCGGCAGCTGTGCCAGCCAGTCCAGGACGGTGCGGGTGCCGTTCACGCCCTCCGCGGTCATCGGGGCGACCACCAGCCGGGCGTGCGCGGTGTCCATCGCGGTACGCGCCACCTCGCCGGGCAGCGTCTCGCAGTCCACCACCGTCACCGCGAAGTAGCGGCGCAACGCCAGCGTGACTGTGCGGTACGTGCGCATGTCCAACGGCGCCCCGACCCGCCCCTGGCTCGCGGGCAGCAGCCAGCCGCCGTCCACCACCGGCACCAGATAGCCGGTGACGTCGGTCAACTGCATGTCAGGGCTGAGGATGTGGGCGAGATCCCCGCACGACCAGCGCACCGACTCCGCGCCCATCCGCACCGGCAGTGTGCCCAGCGCGGCATCGGCCTCCAGGGTGAGCACCGGGTCGTGCCGGTAGTGGTTGAACGTCCGGCCGAGCAGCGCGGAGACGGTGGTCTTGCCCACGCCGCCCCGGATGGAGGTGACGGCGATGACGCGTCCGGTGGTGACCGGCTGCTGCAACTCCTGGGCCAGCCGCGTCTGATCGGCGACCTCCTGCCCGGCGGACGCGGTGAGTTTGCGCAGCGCCCGCCCGGTGCGAGCGGCCGCCGAGTCGCCGTGCTGCGGGCTGCCCAGGGCCACCGCGAGCCGCGGGTCCACGGTGGGCACGGACTCGGGCGTCGGCATGGGCAGACGCGGATCCCGTACGCCCCTGGGCACGGGCTGGGCGCCGGTGGACGACTTCTGCGCCGAGCCGTGCTGCGCCACGGGCGGTTCGGAGCGTACGAGCCGCAGCGCCGCGATGGAGTCCGCCGCAGGCATGGGACTCCCGTCCGCCGCGGGTGCGAGGTTCTCGTCCAACTCCCGCAGCACGTCGCGCTGCCAGTCCCCGTCCCCTCCCTGAGCCATATCCGCGGCCCTACGCGAAGGTGCCGAGCAGTCGCCCGTACACGCCGAACACCCCGACGAGCAGCGGAAGCAGGGCGATGACGCCCACCGACTCGAGTACATCCCCCACGCGCCGCAGCCGGACCCGCACATGCTCGGCCGGCTCCACCGCCAGCACCGCCAACGGCAACAGGGCCAGCACACCGAGCACGGCCAGCGGCCCCGCGGCACCCGCATCGTCCAGCCACACCACGATCAGCCGCACGATGACGACGGCCGAGGCCGCCAGCAGCGCCACAACCTCGGCGATCAGGGGATACGCCCGGGCCCGCAGGGCGAGCACCAGCGCGGTGACGACTGCGAGCGGCACGGTCCATTCCGACGGCGATCGCAGCACTAGCACTCCGGCCGCGGCCCCCGAGGCGGCCAGCACGACCGTGGCCAGGGCCAGTCCGCGATGCGTGGCCGTCAATGCCGTGGAGACCTGATAACGGCTGACCGACGCACCACCGGTGCGCCGGTCGTCCAGCCTGGACAGCCCGGACGCCATCAAGGCCAGCCGCGGCAGCACGCCCAGCACCACGACCGAGGCGATCGCGATGAGCGCGCCCACCCGACTCTGCTCGACCGCGAGGGCCGCACTCTGCTGCAGACCGGCCGCCATCTCCCACAGGGCGACGCATCCACCGGCCGTCGCGGCACCGATCAACGCGCCACGCCCCAAGGGGGAAAACCACCCCAGAAGCAGCAGCACCAGCACCACGACCGCCGCCACACCCGCCAGCCGCACCGCGGCCGACCAGGCATGGGCATCCGCTGCCGTCCACATCCCGAGCACACCCAACGCCCCGGCCGTGACCATCAACGTAGTGGCCAGGCCGCGCCGTCGCGCCCGACCGAACAGCACACCGGCGAGCACCGAGACCGCGGCGGCGGCCAGCAGCCCGGACGCCACCGCCGAGAGTTTGAACTCGCCCCGGGCCAGCACCCCGGCCACCAGCGCCCAACCGACCGTCGCCAACCCGGCGACGACGCGCCGGGCCGCGGGCCGCCACCGCCAAACCTGCAGGTCCAGAGCATCGGCAGCCTCGTCGGTGACGTCATGCACCACGGGCGCGGAGGGCGCATCCTCCACCCGCACCAGCCGCAACACCGCACCGTCCGGCACCCCGGCCGACTCCAGCGAACTGTCGTGAGCGAGCGCCGAACCGTCCGCGGTCACCAGATGCCGCAACTCGGGCCGAGCGGCCACCCGGTCGCCCAACAGCCGCATCACTTCCGGCAGAAGGAGACCGATCGGCTCCTGAGAGGGAAGGACGAGATCGACCCGCCGCTGCTCACCGACCAGAGTGACCCGGCTCAGCACCGTACGGCTCACAGACCCCGCAGCTATCACGCGTTCGAACCTATCATCGAGCTGAAGACGTCACGGAAGGTGACGAAGAGGGCTGCACCGGAGAGCTGGACCCGTACGGACTCTGCCCGATCAACCGGTTGGAAATGAACGACCAGCCCACGCACCCGGCACACAGAACGGCCGCGATCACCACTCCCGTGAACACCTTCCCCAGTCGCTCATCCAGCGCTCGCCGCTGCCGCTGGGCGCCGAACAACAGGGCATCCCGCAACCGTCGGCGCCTAACCGACACCGACTCCAGCAACTGGCTGTCGTAATCCTGCGCTGCCACGGTTGCCTGTCATCCACCCTTCGCTACCCGGCTGTCATGATCGGAGCCTGCCGGGCCGGTTATGCGTTCCCTTTTGTGACCTCTTCGATGAATGCGACAGCTTCTGTTTCACTGATCTCCGCGTGATCGACCTCGTTGTGTCCCAGCTGGTAGAGCCGCAGGTACTCGGTCGGTTCCCAGCGCAGGTTTCTGGTGAATGCCTCGTCATGTGCCACGCCGTCCACCATGCGGCGTCGGACGATTCCCTGAGGATTGCTGCGCGAGTAACCCTCGCTGAACTTGGCGTAGTAAGTGATGTCCTCGGAGCGCGGGTTGAGAACACGTACCTTCGCTCCGCGGCTGTTCAGCCACCGTTCGAGTTCCAGTCCGTTGATCTCGCGCCGTGCGCCTGCCCGGTCGATGACCGTGGGGCCGAACAGCGTGCCTGACAGCCCCTGTACGACCGTGTGCTCGTCGAGCACTGCCTTCAAGGATGTCTCGCGCACCGAGGCGTCGGTGAGATCGGCGCCCTCCAGCCTGACGTCGATCAAGGAAGCGCCATGGAACTTCGCCGCCCGGAAGCGAGCCGACCGCGCATCGACCGCCCAGAGCTGGGTGCTTCCCAGATCCGCCTCGTCCAAGGTGGCGTCCCGAAGAGAGGCCTCATCGAGTTCGACCTTGACCAGCGACGCGCCGGAGAGATCGGCCCCGTCGAGCACGGCGCCTTCCAGATGCGCTCGGTAGAGGTCGGTGCCGACGAGTTTGGCGCCTCGGAGGACGGTTTGCGTCAGGAGTGCCATGGCGAGGTCCGCACCGGACAGGTCGACCTGGGACAGGTCGAGTGCCGAGACGTCCAGAAGCGAGTCGGCCTGCTCGACCCACTCCCGTAGAGCAGCGGCGGCCTCCGCATCGGGCGGCATCCTCCGGACGATGCGGTTCACGTCACGGATACCAGACAACTCGATCACTCCACCCGTGCTGCTCGACGATCGACCTGACGTCGTCGATCGCCGCTTGGTCGGCATTGCGCATGTCGAGGATAACTATGCGCCCCTTGGTGACAATCTGATCCTCCAGCTTGAGCACCCAACCCTGGTTGTTCGCCGGGTTGTAGGCCCCCTTGAACGGCAGCGACTTGTCGCGGACGTTGTTGAACGGGGGCCAGTCCGAGTGCACTCCCTTGATGTCGTAGAACTCTCCGGTGCCCGGCGAATAGAGGTCGCCCTGATTGGCGCCGGGGGGTCGCTGGATGTCGGTGGGGACTGTCCCGTTTTCGCGCAGATCCAGTGCAACGCGGGCTTCGTCCATTTCCGACGGCTTCACCTTCCCCTTGTGATCAGGGTCCTGCTTCAGCTGGTCGAAGTCGTCGCTGTACTGCCGCGCAAGATCATTCAGGTGTGCGTCATGAGATGTGCGCTGCGCTGGGGTGAGTTCCGGCGGCGGCCCGTTCCCGTGCACAGACTCGTCACCCTGCCGGCCCAGGTCGACGTCGGGAGCATCGGTGGATCCTGTGCCATGCAGATCACGGTCGAGCCGGATCCCGTCAGCTCCACGCGGAACCGGAACCTGGTCGAACAAATCGTTCTGTGCGGCCTGAATCGCGGCGAATTCATCGCTGGAGATGCCGGGAAGGCGCCCCTTCTCGTAGAGGACGTGGGTGTCCATCTTGGCGACAAAGCTCTCCGGGGTGTGGAACTGCACCTCGAAGATCTGGCCAGTCGCAGGGTCCCGCCACGTGGAATTGATTCCCTTGTATCCCGAGCCCTCCCAGGTGTTCTTGAACGTGACATTCTCGAACCCCCGGCCACGCAGTTCGTCGACCGCCTGCTGCACGCCGTGCGCGTAGTCCCTGGCAGGAATCTCGACCGTGTAGCGAAGGGAATCCCTGATGTTGGCCAGAGCGCGCTCAGGCGTCAGTCGGGCGTCCTCGAGCAGGGCCGTGGCCACCTTGCGCTTGAGGGAGTCCTCCCCCTTCATGCGGTACTCGAGACCGTTTAGCTTCCCGTGCTCTACATGGCCGGCGGCGGCTTGAATGGCCTCCGTGATGCGCGGCTCGGTCGCCGAGGCCCGGTCCATGAACTGGCCGGTGGCAGCGTTCTCCTCCGGACTGAGTCCCAGTCCCTGAGGTCCTTCCCAGGAGCCGTCCGGGAGGTTGCCCCGAGGCTCCATGGGGCCGTCGGGCAGACGAGAACCTCCGCCGCCGATCGGTGGGCCTCCAGCGTCGCCGCCACCACCCGCCGGCACGGAGGTGTCAGAGCGCGCCGCGCCTGTCCCGTCAGGGATGTCGCGACTGTGCCCTGACGATGTCTCACCAGCGCCTGCGGCTCCGTGACTTGACTGCGGGGACGCACCGTCGCCGGCGTGAGCGGTGGCTTCAGGAGGGCGGGCCCCCGCACCCACACCAGCGAGTTCCCTCTGCTCGGGTGTCGGGTGCTGAACGGCGCGTACGTCGGCAGGCGGCTCTTGGCGCGGGGTGTCGCCGATGGCCCGGCCCGCGTCGTCGACTCGGATGAACTCGCCGTTCTCGATACGGACCTTGGAACCGTCGGAGAGTTCCAGCACGCTGTGCGGGGCGCGCAGGTCCGGGATGCTGTTCAAGCCGCGGAGGTTGGCGGTGACCTCGGCGATCCTGGGGAGGGCGTGGGTGACCTTGGCGGCGGCGCTGATCGGGTCGATGATCTCGCCGACCTTGGCCGCCGTGGCGGCGGCGCGGGCGCCGGCGCCCGCCTTGCCCGCGGAGGCGATCTTCAGGGGGCCGACGCCCAGGGTCAGGCCGTTGAAGACGACGGTGGCTGCGGCGCGGGCCGGGTTCTCCTGCCACATGTCCCAGGCGACGAAGGACTTGCCGAACTCCTTCGCGTACACCTTGCTTTCCTGGGCGAAGTCACTTGCCAGGAAGCCGGTGGGCTTCTGTCCGCCGGACTCCATGAGGTACGTTTCCGCGCCGACGATCGCGCGGGTCAGACCCTCCCAGGCATCTCCGGCGGCGTCGCCGCCGTGCACGCCGGTCAGGGTGGCGAGACCGTCGATGGTGCCCCAGACGTTGTCGACGATCAGCCCGTCCCACACGAAGCTCTTGGCGTAGTAGCCGAGATCCTTGGGGTCCCACCAGTTGTGCGACTTGCTCACCGGCGTGCCCCAGGGCAGTTCCTTCGCCTGCTGCAGCACCTCGGCGCTGTAGCCGTACAGCTCCGCACCGCGTGGGAGGAACTGCTTGTCGCCGGTGTTCATGACGTACTGGGTGCCGCCGACCAGCGTCGTGATCTTGTTGTTGCAGGCGATCTCGGCGGCGGTGAACGCGGCCTGCGCGGCGGCCACGTCGTTCATCAAGGCCTGATGTTCGTCGACCTTGTCCTGGTCGTCCGTCCATTTTTCGTCGAACGCGCCGCTGTCGGTCTTCAGGCCCGCCACGAAGGTGGCCGCCTCCGCCTGCAGCCGCTTGAGCCGCGCGACGATCGGTGTGACCTCGACGGCGTACGTGGTCAGCGCGTCGGCGACTGTGGCGACCTTGTCGGCGAAGCCGTCGGCCCTGTCGCGCACAGGCTCCGTGGAGGCGAACAGATCGTCCGCCTCGGGTGCCTGGTAGAACGCCGACAGCCCCTGGAACCGGGTGTGGGCGGCGGCACCTGCCTGGCGGATGCCGTCGGCGTCGATACGCAGTGCGGAGGTGTGCTGCTCCAACTGCCCCAGATCGCCGGTGAACTGCGGGATGTCCTCCGGCTTGATCACAGCAGGCCTCGCGTCCAGCCCGCCGGCATGTCCGGCTCCACCACCGCGGCCGCCCGCTGCTGCAACAGGGCCGCCATCTCCAGGTCACCGGTCTGGTACGCCGTGGTGGCCTCCACCGCGCCGGTGAGCGACTTGCTCATCCGTACGCCGATGAACTGCAGCTCGCTCGCGGTGCCCTCGACGAACTCGGCCAGTGCCGCGGCCACCAGCCCGGTCTGGCCCTTGCCGTCTCCGCTCGCCCCGCCCGGAGCGAGGGTGCCGGCCGAGGTGGCCGCGCCCTCCAGATCACCGGAGTATGCCTGGACGATCTCGTCCAGCACTCCCATCACGTCTCCCACGTGGGAGACCACGACCCCGACCCCGGACGGAGTGATGTCCCAACTCGTCACGAACAGCCCCCTGTGCCCCGTGTCCCCGTACGCCGAGCCGTCCGCCCGTGGTCCGGCACTTCACATACCTGCGGTCGGTCCGGTCAGCCGATGTTGTCGACCGCGGCTCGCGCCTTGGCGAGCGTTGACTGCGCCGTCCCGTCGTTCTGCTCCAGCGTGGTGCGGACGAGACGGATGATGTCGCGCACCTCGTTGGCGGCCGTGTTCCAGCGGGCCTCCTTGCCGTGGTACTCGTCCGACACCCCGTCGGCCTGGTAGTCGGCCATCGCGGCCTTCACCGCGCGGTCCCGGTCACCGAGCACCCGCTCCAGGTTCCCGATCACGGTCTGGAGGCTGCCCTGCACCTCGGTCGAGGCGCCGACGTCGTAGGAACGGCGGTCCTGGTTCTGCCCCATCGCGAAAATCCCCCTCGTGCTCGTTGCGTGTCAGCGTGCGCCGAACCGGGCGGCGTCGAAGTTGGCCAGACCCATGTTCTGGTTGGCGTTGTCACCCTGCTCCAGATCACCGGTGCCGAAGGCCTCGTCCATGCCCGCCTGGCCGCCCAGGATCGCGCTCAACGAGCCGTTCAGCGCCGCGGTGATCTCATCGGCGCGCAGCTTGAACGAGTCGAACGCGGCCTTGCCCGTGCCGTTGAACTTGCCCTCCAGAGGCTCCGCCGCCTGGATCAGCCAAGCGATCAGCGTGCCAAGGTCGTCGCTGGAGCCGACCGTGTTCTTGCCGAGGTCGGACAGGGTCGTAGACCCCATGTCGAACTTCATGCACCCACCCCCGTAAGTGTGTTGTACGCCGCAGTCGTTCGACCGCCACGCCGCTCTCGTGCGTCACACACGTCTCACAGTGCGTCAAACATCATCTCCCACGAGTCGTCGCGAGAGCAACGCAGTTGGGTACGAAGTGGCGTGATCCAGCTCATGGTCGTGCAGGTCGACATGCCAGGCAGTCCTTGCTGATAGGCCTCGTCCGGGGCGGAGTGGAGGTGCGTCTGTCCACCCCCGAAGGGCTGTCCCTGTGCGGAAGTTGCCGTTCAGAGATCTCGTGGGAGCGCGATGCTCCGCCGGCACCTGCCGACAGCCCGCGCCTGGGCCCGGGCGTCATCTGACTCCTGAAGTGCGCAGATCGGGCTGTCCGAGACATGTGCTGCGTGACCCCAGGCGCTTCAGGTACGGAGCCGCCCTATGTTCTTGTCGGCCTGTACTTCCGGGCCTGCCCCGGCCCTCACCACGTTGGACGTGGTGTCCTGTTCGAGTCCGGTGGAGGTGGGCGGCGTGACATGGTCCCGGCTGCCCGAGGAACCGCCCCGGTAGACCGCCGTGAAGGCGAGCGCGACCATG
>NZ_JBFAHW010000095.1:0-41117 GCF_040654355.1 Streptomyces sp. NPDC050704
GGTCAGGGCGCGGGAGAGTTGCAGGGTCCCGGCCAGCATGCCGAGGAGGCCGAGTGCCTTCAGACGCGCCGAGGGTGGGTCGTGGCCGCCGATCATCCCCGGCGGCGCGCGGCGCGTCCGTGGTGAGACCGGCCCGGAAGCGGAAAGGTGACAGGCATGAGCGACGACGTCCTTTACCTCTCCCGCGACCAGGTGACGGCCCTGCTGGACACCGACGCGGCGATCCGGTCCCAGCGGGCCGCCTTCACCGCGCTCGGCGACGGCACCGCCGAGCTGCCCGGGAAGATCATGCATCCGAGCCGGTTCGACGACAGCGTCATGTTCGCGTACCTCGCACGGCTGTCCGCGGACACCGGAGCCGTCGCCAAGTTCGGCAGCGTCAATCCGGGCAACGCGGCCGCCGGACTGCCGACCGTGCACGCCGTGATCAACGCGCTCGACCCGGTCACCGGGCAGCTCGCCGCCGTCATGGACGGCACGGCGGTGACGACTCTGCGCACGGCCGCCGGCAGCGCCGTGGCCTTCGACGCGCTGGCCACCCCCGACAGCGCGGAACTGGGCCTCATCGGCTCGGGGACCCAGGCGCTCGCCCACGCGCGGGCCGTCGCCCGGGTGCGGGACCTGAGGGCCGTACGGGTGTGGAGCCCGACCCCGGAGCGGCGGGCCCGGGCGGCGCGGCTGCTGGCGACCGAACTCGGCATCCCCGTCAAGGCCGTCGACTCGGCGGAGGAAGCCGTGGCGGGACTGCCCATGGTCGCCGCCTGCACCCTCAGCAGCACGCCCGTCGTGCGGGGCGAGTGGCTCGCGCCCGGCTGCACGGTCGTGAGCGTCGGCTCCTTCGAGCCCAGCCGGAGCGAGGTCGACGCGGAGGTCGTACGGCGGGCCGCGGCCGTCGTCGTCGACGACCCGGCGACCGCGGCGGGGCACGCCGGGCCCGTGGTGGACGCGCTGCGCTCCGGGACGCTCGCCTACGAGGACCTGATTCCGCTCGGCGGTGTCCTCACGGGGCGGTCCGGCGGACGTACGGCCCCGCAGGACATCGTCTACTACAACAGCGTCGGCCTCGGCATCCAGGACGCGGCGGCGGCCTGGGCGGTGATCGACGCCGCACGGGAACGGGAGGGGGAAGGGGAACTGGGACACGCTCGCGGAGGGGCGCCGCGTGCGTGACCGGAGAGCCTGGACGTGCACTCGTGAGGAGTGGCTCGCCGAACTCGGCCGGGGCGGGGTCGACTTCACGCTGCGGACAGGCGATCCTGCCTGACAGAACCCGCCGACACTGTCAATGCGGTGGATTCCAAGGGGCGTTGGGGGAAGGGGAGCGGGGATGTTAGAACCCATGTCGGTGGCCGCCGTGGCCGGGGTACTCGGGGCCGTCTGGTCCGGGATGGCCAACGAGGCCGGGAAGTGGACGTGGCAGTCGGCCGGCGCGCTCGTGCGGAGGATCGCCGGGCGGGAGGTGGTCGCGCCGAGGAACCCGGAGGAGCTGGACGTCGTGGCGAGGGCCGTGTACGAGGGCCTGCGGAGGAATCCCCAACTTGTTGGCGTCTGGGCGGAGTTCGCGGGCAGAGTGCGGGCTCCTGGTCTCGTGGGTCGCCCCTGTCTGCCCCCTTCGATACGGTCCTTCACCGATCGTCGGGACGCGATGAAGCGTCTCGACGAGGAGGCCCGGCGCAACGCCGACGGTCGGCCGCGGGTCGCTCTGCTGTACGGGCCCGAGGGAATGGGTATCACCACACTCGCCAAGCACTGGGGAGTTCGGGCGGCCGCACGGTTCCCGGACGGCCAGATCTATGTGGACTTGCGCGGCGGCACGGGCACGGTGCTTGACGCGAGGTGGGTACTTGGCGAGGTGCTACGGCAACTCGGGCTGCCGGGCGAGGAGGTGCCGCCCTCGTTCGTCGGGCGACAAGAGCTGTTTCGGCGGTACGCGGCAGACCGGCGGCTGCTGGTGATCCTGGATCACGCGTGGTCCGCCGCCCAGGTCGAGCCGGTGATCGGCTCCGCGCCCGGGGTGTTCACGATCGTCGGCGCCCGGCGTCGGCTCACGGGGCTCGACGCCTTGTCGATCCAGGTGAAGCCGCTCACCTATCGGGACTCGGAGCGACTGCTGGCCGCCCTCGTGGACAGGTCCGCGATCGCGGCCGCCCGTGCCACGATGCCCGCCCTGTTGGCCCGTTGCGCCGGTTCGCCGTATGCCATCAAGGCCGTCGTGCCCCGTCTCTCCGTGTCCGCGCGGGAGGCCCCGACCGTAACCCCCGAGGCCGATCCGGTACGCGCCGCCGCCGAGGACTCGTACCGGCTGCTGGCGCCCGGTGCGGCTCGGCTCTACCGGCTGGCCGCGCTGTGTGATCTACCCGCGCTGGACGCGGTGGGTGCCGCGCAGACCGCCGCCATCCAGCAGACCGAGGCGGGGAGGTGGTTGGAAGAACTCGCCGACGCCATGCTGCTGGAGCGCTTGGGCGACGGGCACTACCGCTACCGCGAAGGCGTGCGCGCGCACGCCGAGGCGGCCGCTGCCCGGGAGGACGGGATCGTCGCCTGCTCGGCAGCCATGAACCGGACGGTGCAGGGGTATCTGCTGCTGGCCCTGAGCGCGGCAAGGGCGGCACTGCCGGAGAGCTGGCGGATTCCGGAGCTGCCCGCCGGGGTGGTTGCGGTGCCGTACTCCGACCGGGGTGAGGCACTCGACTCGCTCGCGACCGAGGCAGGCAACCTGGTGCGGGTGGCGGTCCTCGCCGACGAGTTCGGGGACGGCGACACCGTGGTACGGCTGGGCCGGGCACTGTGGCCACTTCAGCTCAAGGCCGGCCACCATGACGTGCTGCTGCCCGCTCTGCGCATCGCCGTGAGGGTCGCCGACGAGCGGTTCCCCCGCACGCGCGAGGCAGGGGCGCTTCATGCCCAACTTGCCCACACCCTCACCGAGTTGCGGTTGTGGGACGAGGCAGAGTGCCAGGCGCTCGCCGCCGCGCGGGACGAGCGGGCGGCCGGGCACCTGCGTGGCCATGCTTCCGCCGTCGAATTCTTGGGGCTGCTGCGGCTGCGGGAGTGGCGGTGCCGGGAGGCGTACGACTGTTTCGAGGAGTCGTACGGGATCTACGGCGGCATCGGTCCCGAGGACGAAGGCGCCCGTGATCTGCCGCGTGCTCTCGCCCTGTTGGAGCGTCACCGCGGTCGGGCCCTGCGGGGTCTTCAGCGGCGGGAGGAGGCGCGGGAGCGGCTGGAGCGGGCGCTGGTGTTCTTCAGGGAGACCGACGAGGCCTACAACACAGCACGCATCCTCACCGACCTCGCCGAAACCTGGCTGGACGGCGAGGAGTTCGCGGAGGCGCTGCCGCTCATCGACGAGGCGATCGAGGCGCTCACGCCGGAGAAGGCCGAGTATCACCTCGCGTATCTGCGGGTCCTGCGGGAGAGGTGCGGCGTCAGGCTGGTGTGACCCGTATGTGGTGAACGGCCGCGCCGGTATGAACGATCAGGCCCTCGGCGGTCAGCTCCTCCAGCGCCTTGCCCGCCGCCAGCCAGGCGTACAGGGCTGAGGCGTACCCAGCGGGGTCGGCCGTCGACTCGGCCGTGAGGCGGAGAAGTTGGCCCGCTCGCGTGCGCACCGTACAGGCGTCGGACGCGGTGACGTATGCGGCCAGGGCACAGTGCGGGTGGCGGGCGAGAGTCTCAGCCGTCCACTGCGCAGGTGAGCCGAAGCGGGGATCGGTGGCGAATCCTTCGCGGAACACCACGTCGGCGAGGGCGAGGTGGGCCGGGTTTCGGGTGTCCTCATGCACGACCAGGTGCTCCTCACCGTCGCCGGGCGGTTCGCAGCGCGGGTCGGCGTACCGCTCGATCGCGACCTCGCCTGCGCCCGCGAGTCGCGTCAGCACCCTCAACGGGGCGGTCCGGGATGGGGGTTCGTACGGGGGCAGAGGGAGCGGTTCGAGGAGGGCGGGCCCCTCCGGCTCGGGAAGGTCCAGCTGCTCGTAGAAGTGGCGGCGCAGCCGGGCCGCCGACTCGCCGGGGAGCGAGGTGGTGAACTCTGCGGGGCCTGGCAGGGGGTGGTGCCCTGCCAGCAGGGAATCAAGTTGCGGGCGCAGGGAAGCCGTGGAATCGAGGCGAGGGGCCTCGCGTACGAAGCCGGAGATCGGTGCGTCCGGGTCGAGTGCCGACAGGGGCGTCGCGCCCAGGAGTACGGGGGTGCCCAGCGCGGCGGCGTAGTACGTGACCGAGCCGTGGTCGCCGATCACGGCGTCCGCGGCGAGCAGCGCCTGACGCCAGCCGTGGAGGGGGTCGATCAGAGTGAGGCCGGCGCGGCGGGCACGGTCGAGCCAGATACGTACCTGGCCGGGGCCGTGGCCGTACCAGATGTTGGGATGCAGGACGGCGGCGACGCGGTACTCGTCGGCGGGGAGTTCCGAGGTCAGCCGGGGGAGGAGCGACGGCAGGACGTCGTCACCGCCGTCGCCGAACAGGGACTCCGTGTGCCAGGTGGAGTTGAGGAGGACCAGCTGCTGGCCCGGATGGATACCGAGTGCCCGGCGGTAGCGTTCGCGATATTTGCGCGCGGCCAGCATGCGGTCGAAGCAGGGGTCTCCGGCGACAACCGCCGTGTGTACCGCCTCCGGACAGGCGGCGCGCAACCGGTCCAACTGCTCTGGGTGCGACAGCACGAGCGCGTCTGTGACCGGTGTCCCGTCGCCAGAGAGAAGCCACTCCCGAGAAAGCCCGAACACAGGCACGCTCCCCGGGGTTCCGGCTGGTCGGCTCCCCGGTGTCGCAAGCCTCTTGGTATATCCCACCCCATGCGGCAATACGGTCAATTTGCCTGAAAGCGCGTCCAGTTGACCCCCGAAACTCGCCGAGACGGCCAGCTTCACCGGTGTGCGGATCGCCTGTTCCCACGGGACGACCGGTACGTCGACCTCCGCGAACAGCTCGGCGAGGCCCGCGCGGAATGCGGAGGAACCGGGAGTGGTCACGAGGAGCTGTATCCGGAAGTCGTCGTGGAACAGCGGGATGACGTCAAGGAGCCGGGTCGCCGCGGTGACGTTGTGCGCGACCAGCAGGACGGGCAGGCTGCCGGCCCGGGTGGCCCAGCGGGCCGCGTCGTCGCCGACCGGCACCCGTATCCAGCCGTCCCGCCCCGAGTCCATCCCGCGCCCTCCCGAAGACACCTGCCCATCGGGCACCATCCATGCGATCGGGCAACGATAGTCAATGGGTCGGCGGCCGATGAGCCGGCCCGCACGCTTCAGCCGCCGAGTGCCTCCCGCACGAACCCCTTCAGTTCCCGGAGCGACGGCCTCCCGGCCGGCCGCAGCTGCGACATGAACTGCACGGTCAGGTCGTTGCGCGGATCGACCCAGAACGTCGTGCCGGCCGCACCGCTCCACCCGTACGACCCCACCGTCTCCGGCGACTCCGTGCGGTCCGCGTCCACGACCACCGAGACGCCGAGGCCGAAGCCGACGCCCGCGTTGAAGGGCTGGTTGTGGAGGGGGCCGCTGCCGAAGGTGTGGAGGTCGCCGGGGAGGTGGTTGGCGGCCATGGTGTCCACGGTGGCGGGGGAGAGGAGGCGGACGCCGTCGAGTTCGCCGCGCCCGCGGAGGAACTCCATGAAGCGGTGGTAGTCGCGGGCCGTCCCCAGCAGTCCACCGGTGCAGGACAGCAGGCGCGGGCGCTCGTGCACGGGCGGGCCCGGGACCGGGGCGATCCGGCCGTCCTCGTCCTCCTGGTGGAGCGCGGCCAGCCGGCCCGCCTTCTCCGGCGGGACCCAGAAGCCGGTGTCCGTCATCCCGAGCGGGCCGAAGACCCGCTCGGTCAGGAACGCGTCGAGCGGCCGGCCCGACACCACCTCGACGATCCGCCCGACCACATGGGTGGCGGCGGAGTAGTTCCACTCCGTCCCCGGTTCGAACTGGAGCGGCAGACTCGCGTACACCTCACAGGCCTCGGCCAGGTCCGCGTCCTTCGGTGCCTGCGAATGGACGTCGATGCCCGCGGCCCGGTAGAGCGCGTCGACGGGGTGGGTCCCGTAGGCGGCCATGGTCAGGCCGGCGGTGTGGGTGAGGAGGTGCCGGATCAGGACGGGGCGCTCGGCCGGGCGGGTCCTGACGTCCTGGCCGGTGCCGCTCTCGTAGACCTGGAGATCGGCGAAGGCCGGCAGATGGCGCGCGACGGGGTCGTCGAGGTCGAGCAGGCCCTCCTCGTGGAGCGTCAGCGCGGCGACGGACACGACCGGCTTGGTCATCGAGTAGAGCCGCCACACGGTGTCCGCCCCGACCGGGAGACCGGCCTCGCGGTCGCGCAGACCGTACGACGTGAGATGCGCGACACGGCCGTGACGGGACACGGCAACGAGGTACCCGGGCAGCAGACCGTCGTCGACGCGGCGGGCGAAGTAGCGGTTCATCCGGTCCAGTGCCACCGGATTCAGGCCGACTTCGGCCGGATCCACCTCTTGTCGCAGCTGATTCACCGCATGCCTCCTGTAGACGTCCGTGGGAGGTACGAGGGAGGTGTCCCCCGAGTGAAATCTATGGCCGCGGCCGAAAACATGCGACAGCCCGCGATCCGGCGAGCGCACTGCCCACCGGACCCGGGCGCCGGAGAGGCGCACGGAGCGTTCGCCGGACCACGGCGTGCGCCAGTGCGCTGAACTGCGGCGCAACCCTGGATCCGTAACCCGGGGTCCTACGTCATAGGAGGCGAATGGCTGCCCCATGCACGGAGAAACGGCCGAGCCGCAAGGAGTTACCGACCGAACGGTTCCAGTGACTACGCAGCGTGAGGCAACCATTCGCCAGTTCGATTCGTATATCTCCGTGGAAGCCCAGCAGGCCCGCCGGGCGGCTTGACGCCGGAGCGTCACGATCCGCTTGGCCGGGTAAGCACCGAGCAAGGAGAACCGATGCGACCGTTCGCGCTCAACTACGCTCGTCCGGCCCAGCAGTTGGAGGTCAGCGTTCCGTATGCGTACGACCCCAGACTGCAGTTGAACGTCCTGCCGGACGGACGGCTCGCCGCGCATGACTACGCCCTGTTGCAGGAGTTGGGAGCCACCACCTCCACCGCGGGTTCGAAGACCCATTTCGACGACTGAAGACGGACCCGCGACGATGACGGTTCTGATCCTGACGTGCGAACAGGATGTGACCGCGGACATGGTGGTGGCGGAGCTGGACGGGAGTGGCGTCCCGGTCGTCCGCCTGGACCCCGCGGATCTGCCCGGCGCCGTGGCGCTGTCGGGTGAGTACGTGCACGGCGTCTTCCGCGGGCATCTGTCCGCCGGCGGCCGGCTGGTGAGTATGAGCGGGTTGCGGTCCGTCTGGGTCCGCAGGCCCGGCGTTCCCGCGAGCCGGGTCGCCGAGTCGTCCGACTGGCTGACCGAGGAGGCCGGACAGGCGCTCTACGGCATGCTGCGCTCCACCGACGCGCGCTGGATGAACCACCCCGACGCGGCCCGCCGGGCCCGCCACAAGCCCTGGCAGCTCCACCTTGCCCAGCGCAGCCGGCTTCCCGTGCCCGCCACCCTGATCACCACGTTCCCGCAGGCCGCCCGCGACTTCGCGGACCGCTTCCCGGACCTGGTGGTCAAGCCCGTGTCGGGCGCGCACCCGCAGGAACCGCCGAGGGCGGTCCCCACCAGCAGGGTCGCGCCCGAGACCGACTTCGCGGCCGTCGCCTTCGGCCCGACCCTGCTCCAACGGCGGGTGGCCAAACGGGCCGACATCCGGCTCACCTGCGTCGGCGACCGGATCCACGCCGCCCGCAAGGCGGTCGGACCGGACGCCGACCCCGAGGAGGTGGACGTACGGTTCGCCACCTCCGACACCCCGTGGCGCCCGGTCGACGCCCCACCGCACATCGTCACCGGCGTGCACACCTATCTCCGGGAGGCCGAACTCGCGTACGGCGCCTTCGACTTCGCCGAGGACGCCGACGGGATGTGGTGGTTTCTGGAGTGCAACCAGTCCGGCCAGTTCGGATTCATACAGATAGAGACCGGCCAGCCCATCGCGCGCGCTGTCGCGGACTGGCTGGCCGCCCCGGGACCGGACACCCCGCCGGCCAACGGCGGCAGGGCCCGGGTCGCCGAGGGGCACGGCTGACACCGGCGCCGGGTCATGTCCCGGCGCCGGACACGACTACGACAGTCGTACGGAGAGTCCGCGCGCGGTGAAGACCGGCTCGGCGCGGAAGCCGTCGACCGTGATGCTGCCGAACCGGCCCTGCAGGGCCCGGCTTTCGATGACCGGAAGCGTCATGCCCCGCTTCGGGGAGAGGGACTCGTCGAGCCGGACGACGAGCGCGCTGCCCCGGTCGAGCAGCACGCGGCGGCTCACCTTCAGGGCCGGTGCGCCGTCGTCGGTGAGCGTGGCGTCGAGGGTCGTACCGGACGACTGGGTGTACGCGCCCCGCACCCGGAGCGGCGAGTCCGTCCGCAGGGTGCCGCCCTTCACCCGTACGTCGCCGCAGCCCAGCGCGGACCGCGAACCGGTCGCGAGGACACCCGCCTCCAGCGTGGTGCCGCCGGTGTAGTCGTTGGAGCCGGTCAGGGTCAGCGTGCCGCTGCCCCGCTTGACCAGCGCGCCCCGGCCGTCGATGTCGTTGCGCCAGGCGTCGGCCGCGCCGAAGCCGCCGGCCGCGGCGTCCAGGGTGACGTGCACATCCGCGTCGAACGCCCCGTAACCGTCGGCGGCGGCGAAGAGGTTCAGCCGTCCCCACTTCTCCCAGCCGTCCAGCAGGACGTACCCGGCGGGCAGCGCCGTCGTGCGCAGCACCTCGCGCCGCTGGGCCGCGGAGAGGTACGGCAGCCGCGTCTCCAGAAGGACCTCGGCGCCCTTCGGCACGGTCATGCGGTCCCAGGCGTGCCGCTTGGGCAGGACGTACGTCAACCGGGGCCCGACCGCCGCCGAGTTGGCCGCGCGGTCCGCGTACGGGTCGGTGCCCGGGCTCGCCGAGTGCGCGTACGCGTACAGGGTGTCGGCGGTCGTGCCGGTCTTCTCCTGGAAGTACGCGGCGGCCTGGGCGCGGGCCGCCGCCTTGAGGTCGGCGTTCTTCGGGTCGGCGAGGGCCGCGGCCGCGAGGGCCGTGGCGAGGACGCGGCCGCCGATCACGTCGACGGTGGAGTGCATGCCCGCCACGATGCGCGTGTGCGAGAGCTCGGAGGCGCGGGCCACCAGCTCCTGGAACCGCTCGGGGACCGCGTACGCCAGCGCCAGCGCCGCGAGGTAGAAGGCGTTGGAGTGTCCGCTGGGGAAGCCGCCGTCGTCGTCCGCTGTGGCGCTGCGCTGCCACAGCAGCTGCGGGGCGACCACGACGTCGGACTCGTAGACCGGGAACCCGAGTGCGTCCTTCTTGCCGGTGTCGACGGCCTCGCTGTCCTCGTTCATGCGCCACGGGCGGGGGTACTGGTAGGAGAACTTGGAGGGGTTGCTCGAGGCGAACGGACCGCGCACGGTGTCGACCAGCTGGGCCACCTTGCCGAGGTCCGAGTCGTGGGCACCGGCGCCCAGCGCGGAGCCCGCGGGCGCGTCGGCAGGGAGCGCGTCGCTGATCCGGCCCGACGGAGTGCCGTCCGGCGCGGAGGTGATGCCGGTGACGGCCTTCGCCCCGCTCCGGTAGAGGTCGGCGAGCGGGCCCAGGCCGCCGATCATCGCGTAACTCTGGTGCTGACGGTCGTAGATGAAGGCGGTCTTCGCCTCGGCGTCCGTGCGGCGCGTGGTGACACGCACGGAGTACCGCACGTTGGCGCGCAGGATCTCCGGCATGAGCGGGGTGCCGGTGTCCCAGGCGTCGCCCGTCTTCCAGATGCGCGCGAAGCCGTCGAGGATGTGCACGGCCGCGTTGGTCTCGGGCGTGAGGTTGGCGACGACGTTGGTGGTGTACGAGTCGACGAACGCGGCGGTCGCGTTCGTGGCCGACGAGGCCGCTGCCGCCGGCCAGGCCACGACCGCGGGGGCCGCGACCAGCCCGGCCGAGACGCCCACGGAACTCCGCAGGAACACGCGCCGGTCGATGCCGGTTCGGCCGGGACGGGGACGGGGGTGCTGACCGGGCATGCGGGTCTCTCCTTCTGGAGTTATGACAGGACTTACGGCTGATTCATGACGCGATTCATGACACGGGTGATGAATTCGAGGTGATCACGTGAGCTGAACCCGGACTTCTGAACGGAAGCTGAACTCATGAGTCCATCCGGGAGTCGGGAACCGGACACTCTCGGAGCCGGGCCCGGTTCGGGCTGTCTCACAGCAGCGACCGGGCCAGCGCCACGGCACCCTGCACCGGTGGCACCCGCAGCGGCCGGGGCCGGGCCGAGGGCAGCGCCTCGGCCAGCGCGGCGGTGAACGCCTCGTACAGCGGTGGCTGGACGAGCACCGTGCTGCCCGCCACCACGACGTCGTCCACCGGGACGCCGCGCCCGGCGAGCCGTACGACGAGTGACGCCAGTGCCCGGCCGCCCTCGGCGATCACCCGGCGGGCGAGCGGTGAACCGTCCTCGGCCGCCGCGAACACACTGGGCGCGTGCCGCCCCCACTCGGCGGAGACATGCGTCGCGCTCTCCAACGCCGCGCCCAGAGCCGGTACTTCGGGCACGCCGAAGGCGGCGGTCAGTCGGTCCGTGAGTGGATCCGGCGGGTCGGCGCGATCATGCGCGGCCCAGACCGCCCGCGCGGCCTCGCGCACCAGACCGGCCGAGCCGCCCTCGTCGCCGAGCACCGCACCCCAGCCGCCGACCTGGACCGTGCGGCCGTCGGCGAGCCGGCCCACCGCGACCGATCCGGTGCCGGCGACGAGACCGACCCCCTTGTCCAGACCGGCGGCCGGTACGAGGAGTTCGGCGTCGCCCACGACGAGGCAGGGGATGCCCAGGAGTGAGTGGAGTGCGGAGCGGATCTCCTCGCACTGGCGAGGTGTCTCGCAGGCGTGCCCGCCGACGGCCACCGCGGCCGGGCGCGTGCCCGTGGGCAGCGCCTCGTCGATCAGCGCGGCCAGCCATGCGGCGGCGGCCACGGGCTCGTGCGGCCGCCAGCCCTCGCTCGTACGCACGTGATCGGCGACCGCACTCCGCCCGGAGCCCGAGCCGGAACCTGAACCGTCCCCGGTCTCCGCGCGGAGGTGCGTCTTTGTGCCGCCCACGTCAATCCCGACGGCGATGGGCGTGAAGTCCTGCACGGAGCCTCTTTCGTCGTTGCGCGGTCCTGCTGATGCGAAGCGAACGGTGGGCGAACCGTGTTCTCTGGACATGCGCCAGTGAGCGCCGACCAGCGGTAGGGAAGCCCCGGGACGGGCTTCTGATGAGCGCGGCAGGCGAGTACCGCGTGAGTTCGTTAGGAAGTTAACTAACGAAGTAGGGTGCGTCAAGAGTTTCGGAATCCGGGTCCGCCCAACCCGGCGCCGTACAGCCCGTTGCCGTAAAGCCCTTTGCCGTAAAACCTTGCGACCAGACGCTGCGGCACGACCTGGGGGAGAGCATGAACCTGAGCGAGAGTGCCCGCGCGGTGTTCGCCGTACTGGCGGCGGCGGGCACGGCCACCCGCCCCCAGCTGGCGGCCGGTGCGGGCCTGTCCAAGCCGACGGTCTCGTCCGCCGTGGCCGAGCTGGAGGCCGCCGAGCTCGCCGCCCACTCCGGCACCGTCTCCGGCGGCACCGGCCGCTCCGCCGCGGTCTACGGTCTCGGGCCCGCCGCCGGCGCCGTCCTCGCCGTCGATCTCGGCCCCACCCACACCCGGGTGCGGGGCTGCGCCCTGGACGGCACTCTGCTCGCCGAGGGCACCGGCTCCCGGGCGGCGGCCGCCGACACCGTGCGCAAGGCCCTCGACGCGCTGCCGGTGGGCGCCCCGCTGCGCGCCATCGTCGTCGCCGTGGGCGACGTCATCGCACAGGACGAGGAGGGCGCCGGTATGCACCCCGCGACCGCCAAGGCCGGCCCAGCCTTCGACGCCATGGCCGTCGCACTGCCGCCTGATGTGCCCGTCCACCTGGAGAACAACGTCAACTGCGCGGCACTCGCCGAACTGCACGACGGCGCCGCCCGCGGCCGCCAGACCTTCGGCTATCTGCGGATCGGCGTGGGCATCGGCCTCGGCATAGTCATCGGCGGCCAGGTGCTGCGAGGAGCGAACGGCGCGGCCGGCGAGGTGGCCAGGCTGCCCTACCCGTGGGACGAGGGCCGCGAACCGCGCCAGGAGGCCCTGGAGGAGCGCATCGGATCGCGCTCCCTCCTGCACAGGGCCGCGCAGGCCTGGCAGGACACCGACGGCCCCTGCCCCGGCACCGCCGAGCGGCTCTTCGCCCTCGCCGAGGAGGGCCATGCCACGGCCGGCACGGTGGTCGGCCGGCATGCGGCCGACGTGGGCAGGCTCGCCGCCGCCGTGGCCGCCGTGCTGGACCCGGGACTGATCGTGCTGGGGGGCGGCACCGGCACGTATCCGCAGCTCGTGCCCGGTGTGCGGGCCGAACTGGCCCGGCTGAGCTGGCCCACCGAGGTGGTCAGCAGCACGGTCGGCGACAGCGGCACTGTGGCGGGCGCGAGCCGTTTTGCCGTAGAGCGTGGAATTCAAACCGTGACCGGTGGGACGTCAGTCAAGCATTGACGGAGACCCGTTGGTCTGCCAATGTCCGGACAAGCGCTTTCTAAGTCGGTCGGGACGCCGGCTTGGGGCGAGCGTCCCGCCCGTACTCGACGTACGGCAACCGCACCAGGGCGTGCTTGTGCGGCGACGGCCACAGTGGCCGGGGACCCTCGCCCGTCAGGATGACGCGGCCGGGCGAGGCCGCGCCCTCGGGGAGCGAACTTTCTTGCACAATGCACCCGTGCCGCCTCCGTCGGCGCCGTGCTCCGTCCCCTACCACGAAAAGGGATCGAAGATGACCACTGTGGGTGTGCGGCGCTCCCGCCGACTCGGCCGCGGCGGCATAAGCCGCCTGGTCCCCCTCGCTGCCGTGGCCACGGCAGGTGCCCTGCTGCTCTCCGCCTGCGGGTCGGACTCCGGCTCGGGCGGGACTTCCAAGTCGCTGACGTTCTGGATCTCCACGGTTCCGGGGCAGGACGCGGGCTGGAAGAAGATGGTGGCGCAGTACGAGAAGGAGACCGGCGTCAAGGTCAAGCTCGTCAACATTCCCTACGACGGCTACGACGCGAAGCTGCGCAACGCCGCGCAGGCGAACTCCCTGCCCGACGTGGCGTCAGTGCCGAAGCTGGACCCGATCTGGGCGAACAAGCTGATCGACCTCGGCTCCATCGCCAACAAGAAGAGCAACAAGATCAACGGCAACTTCGTCGCCAAGGACTCGTCCGGGAAGGTGCTGTCCATCCCCTCGGACATCACCGCGTCCGGCATGTTCATCAACAAGTCGCTCTTCGAGAAGGCCGGCGTCGACTACCCGACCTCGCCCGACAAGACCTGGACCTGGACCGAGTTCATCAAGGCGGCGGACGAGGTCCGGGAGAAAACCAACGCCAAGTACTCCCTGACGTTCGACCAGTCGCCGTCCCGGCTCCGCGCCATGGTGTACGAGCTCGGCGGGAAGTACGTCCAGGCGGACTCCTCCGGCAAGTTCTCGGTGGACGCCGCGACCAAGAAGGCCGTGAAGCGCTTCGTCGACATGAACGACGACAAGACCATGCCGAAGTCGGTGTGGACAAGCGGCGCCGACCCGTCGGCCATGTTCCAGAGCGGTGACGTCGTCGCTTACTTCTCCGGCGTGTGGCAGGTCGCCGCCTACGCGGAGAGCATCACCAAGTTCGAGTGGGCGAGCGTCCCGACTCCCGCCGAGCCGGTGCAGGCCAGCGACGTCAACAGCGGCGGCATGACGGTGGGCTTCAACAACAACGGCGACGCGGCCGCCGCCGCGGAGAAGTTCCTGTCCTGGCTGTACGAGCCGGCCAACTACCAGGCGCTGTGCGAGGCGTCCGGCTTCCTGCCCGTCGAGACCGGTCTGAACCCGAAGTACCCCTTCAAGTCCGAGGCGGCGCAGGCGGCGTTCAAGCTGTACAACGAGTCGATCCCGCTGTACGCCCCGATCTCCGGCTCCTTCAACACCGCGCAGACGGGCTGGGCGCTGAAGGGCAAGACCCTCACCGAGGACCCGACCAAGACGGAGCTCGGCAAGGCGATCAACGGCCAGCAGTCGACCGACAAGGCCCTGGAGAACATCGTGGCCGGCTACAACGAGCAGGTCGGCGGCTGATCGTAGGCCGACGGGCCGGGCGGCGGGGTCGAGACACCGCCGCCCGGCCTCGGGACCCACGCGATGCCGGGCTCATGGCCTGAGCGCACGAACCCATTCCACCAGCACGGAGTCAGGAAGATGACCAATCGCGCCCCGGACGTGTCCGTGAGCCCGCCCAGGAGACGCAGCAAGTACACCCTTGCGCCGCTCGTCCTCATCGCGGGGAATGTCGTGCTCTTCGCGCTGTTCTTCGCCTGGCCGGCGGTGATCGGGCTCGTCTACTCCTTCACGAACTACACGGGCGTGGGGGCGTTCCAGTTCGTCGGACTGGACAACTACAGCAACCTGGCCGGGGACTCCGCCTTCTTCGACGCGCTGACCCGGACGCTGCTGTACACCGTGCTCTTCGTTCCGCTGAACTTCGTGTTCTCGCTGCTCGTCGCCAACGTGGTGGTGAGCAAGCACGCCAAGGGCGCATCGGTCGCCCGCGTCTTCTTCTTCATCCCGTGGCTTCTGTCGCCCATCATCGTGGGCGTCCTGTGGCGGTGGCTGTTCGGTGAGAACTTCGGATTGGTCAACCACGTCATCGAGAAGTTCGGCGGAAGTGCCGTTCCGTGGCAGTCGAACGCGGACCTGTCGCTGCTGATCGTGGTGGTGGCGGCATCCTGGGCCTGGACGGGCTTCTCGATGCTGCTGTTCATCGCGGCGATCAAGAACGTACCGGTGTCGTACTACGAGGCGGCCTCGCTCGACGGCGCCGGTCCGTGGCGCCAGTTCATCAGCATCACACTGCCGAGCATCGCGCCCACTTCCTTCATCGTCATCCTGCTCAACACGATCCACGGGATGAAGGAATACCCGCTGTTCGCCGCCCTCAACAACGGCGGACCTGGAACCTCGAACAACCTGCTTGTCCAGTACATCTACCAGACCGGCTTCGACCGGGGCCAGATCGGCTACGCGAGCGCCGCGTCGTTCGTGCTCATGCTCATCCTGATGGCCGTCGCGATCATCCAGATGATCGTCAACCGGCGGGTGGAGAACCGATGACAACCACAGACATGCCACGCCCGGTCGACGCCGAGCCCGGAGGGGCGGTTCCCAGGAAGCGGCCCCGCGGCGCGGCCGGCGGTGGGCTTCGGCGCGCGGTGCCCGCGACGACACTGCTGTGGGTCCTGGCGGCCGTCTACGGGTTTCCCGTGCTGTGGTTCGTCCTCAGCTCCTTCAAACCGGCGGGAGACCTCTTCACCTCGCTGACGCTGTTTCCGGACGACCCCACCCTGTCGGGCTACAAGGCAGCATGGGACAGCGCCAACTTCTCCCAGTACTTCATCAACACGACCATCGTGTCGGTGATCGCGACGATCCTCACGGTGGGAGTCAGCTGCTGCACGGGGTACGCGCTGGCCAAGTACGACAACAAGTGGCTCAAGGTGTTCTTCATCTGCATCCTCGCCACGACGATGCTGCCGGGCGAGGTCATGCTCGCCCCGCAGTTCCTGGTGGCCCGCGACCTGGGCCTGTTCAACTCGCTCGCCGGCATCATCTTCCCGGCCTTGCTCACGGCGACCGGATGCTTCATGTTCCGCCAGTTCTTCCTGACGGTCCCCGACGAGCTCGTCGAGGCCGCCCGCATCGACGGGGCGCGTGAACTGTCGATCTTCCTGCGGATCATGGTGCCGATCTCCCGGCCCATCATGCTGACCCTCGCCATCCTGTCGTTCCAGTGGCGATGGAACGACTACATCTGGCCGCTGCTGATGCTCAACGACCCCGACAAGTTCACCGTGCAGATCGGCATCCAGAGCCTCGTCGGCGCGCAGAACATCAACTGGTCGGTGGTGCTCGGCGGCTCGGTCATCACGATGATTCCGCTGATCGTCGTCTTCCTGGTGTTCCAGCGTTACGTCATGAACGCCGACATCAACGCCGGACTGAAAGACTGACCGTGCCCACCCCGCTCGACCAGGAGTTCGTCCGCGCGGCGGCCCGCGCCGTCGACCGGCCGGCCGCCCCGATGGCGACCTCCGGCATGAAGGGCTGAACAGCTTGTATCTCCCGCATCAGCGCGGCCAGTTGCACGACCTGGCCGACGATCCGGCCGCGTACGACCGTGTGCTGGCCGACGTGACCGAGCAGGCGCTGGCCCGGCTCACCCCGGACGGCAGCCTGGAACACCCCGCCGCCACCGACGACGTCGGCGACACCTCGCTCGGCATCACCTCCCTGCTCGCACTGGCCTGGCACCGCACCAAGGACCCACGCCTGCCGGACGCGGTCCGCCGCAGCCTCGCCTTCCACCTGCGCGCACGCGTCTACACCGAGGACAACCCCGGCTACCCGAACCTGACGGTCCTCAACTCGGGTCTCCCGTACGCCCGTTACGTACTCGCTCCCGGCGCGCACCCCATCGGTGACTGGCCGAGCACGGTGTGGGCGCTGCTGCAGCTGGTCAACGTCATCGAGACGGCGGACGGCCTCCTCGACGACGAACTGCGTGACGAAGTCGTCGAGTTGGGGCACGGCTACTGGCGCTGGCTGACCGAGGCCACCGTCTTCAACCCGCAGGACGCCGCGAACCAGGCCATCGGATGTGTCGTCGGCGGGCTGATGCTCGCCCGCCATCTCCGGCCCGAAGAGGGGGAGTTGGTCCGGCGGCGGGCCCTCGGGCTGTACGCGGACGAGATCCGCGCCCGTCGGGTACGGGACCGGGGTGCGCCGCTGCCTCCCGAGCACGGCGGCGCGTACGACAACAACTACGGGCCGATCTCCCTCTCCTTCCTCGCCCAGGCCCACCGGGTCAGCGGCGAGGAGATGTTCGCGGAGGACGGTGACACGCTCGCCCGCTACATCGACGCACGGCTCTGCGGGAGCGGCTTCGACATCGGCGGGCCGCGCTACAGCGAGCAGCACTCCGCCTTCGAATCCGTGCTCGGGCTGCGGTACTTCGGCCGGCGGATCGGCGCCGACCTCGGCCGCTACGCCGGGGACGCGCGCTGGGCCCGGCACGCGGTCGGGGCCGACGGAGGCGTCGACGGACACTTCGCGTTCATGCTCGTCTGGCAGATCCAGGACACCACGAACTGGCACCGCACACCGGCCACCGCCCCCGCCTGCCACCAACTGCGGTCCGGCACGGTCACGGTGTCGTTCGACGACCGGATGACCCCGTCCGTGATCGAGGCGGGCGGTACGGCGCTCGTCGCGGCCGCGGTGAACCGGCAGCACGGATTCGGGCCCGTGACGGACGGCTTCCTGCTGTGCCGCCCGATGGGGGCGGTACGGGTCGCGGACCACCGCGTCGGGGGCCTCGCGGCCAAGCTCGTGAGCAAGCCCGTCGTCGGCCGGGACCATGTCCTGCGCCATCTCCAGTCGCTGTATGTCACGGACGGCACGCGGCTGTGGATGACCGTCGTCCTCGAACGGCTGGACGGGGAGCGGTACTTGCTCGCCGGGATGCCGTATGTCACCGCGGAGGGTGACCGGTTCCGCCGGGTCGGCGACTTCCCCCTGGTGGCGGCCGCCGGGGAGCTGCGGCTGACGCACCCCGAGGAGGGCAGCCCGGACTCCTTCGACGCGCGGAGCGAACTCACCCAGGAACAGGCCGCGTTCGCACTGGCCGCCGACCCGCGCGGGTACGGCGATCCCGACGCCGGCTGGCGGCACGTACGGACGACGACCGCCCTGGAAGTGGGGCCGGCGCCCGACGCACCGGAAGGCCTCGACGTCTTCGCCGTGCGCTACGGGGAAGGCGACCGGCAGTTGAACGTGGTCTGTGAGCGTGCGGAGGAGGGCCTCGTCCTGCGGACGGAGTCCTTCACCGCGCTGCTCGGCGGACCCGACGCGCACGGCGAACCGCAGCTCACTCTGCGGGCCGCCGGGCGCTGACAGGGGCTCGGCGCCGACCGCGGGTGCGGTCGGCGCCGAGTCGCGTCCGTGTGCGTGGAGGGGGCGGCTCAGGCCGACACCTTCTCCCGCCCGGACGACTTCTGGAGGTCCCGCTCGCCGAGCTGCTCCGTCGGCACCTTGTGCGTCTCGCGGGCGGTGATCGCCGCGATCACCGGCGGGACGCACAGCGCGGCGGTGAAGAGGGCCACGGCCATCCAGTCGTCGCCGTCCGGGCCTGCGATCTGCGCGGCGAAGGTCACCGCGAACCCGGCGATGGCGAAGCCGATCTGGGTGCCGATGGCCATGCCCGACAGCCGGTCCCGGGTGGCGAACATCTCGCCGTAGAAGGACGGCCAGATACCGTTCGCCGCGCTGTAGACGACACCGAAGGTGACGATGCCGAGGACCATGATCAGCGGGTACGAGCCCGTGGAGATGGCCCACAGGTAGACGAACATCATCACGGCGCTGCCCGCGGCGCCGATCAGGAAGACCGGGCGGCGGCCGATGCGGTCGGACAGCACGGCCCACAGCGGGATCGCGGCGAGGGCGACGAGGTTGGCGAGCGCGCCCACCCAGAGCATGGACGTACGGTCCATGCCGACCGAGTCGCTGGTCGCGTACGCCAGCGCCCACACGGTGAAGATCGTGCTGACCGAGGCCACGAGGGCACCCGCGACGACCCGCAGGACGTCGGCCCAGTGGTCGCGAAGCAGCACGGCCAGCGGCATCTTCGGGACGCCCTCGGTGGCGGCCTGCTGGGTGAAGGTCGGGGTCTCGTGGAGCGTGCGGCGGATGACGTAGCCGACGACGGCGACCGCGATGCTCATCCAGAACGGGACGCGCCAGCCCCAGGAGAGCAGTTGGTCCTCGGGGAGCGCGGCGATGGGGATGAAGACCAGCGTGGCGAGGAGCTGGCCGCCCTGGGTGCCGCTGAGCGTGAAGCTGGTGAAGAAGCCGCGCCGGTCCGGCGGCGCGTGTTCCAGCGACATGGAGTTGGCGCTGGCCTGCTCACCGGCGGCCGAGATGCCCTGCAGGACACGGCACAGGACCAGGAGCACCGGGGCCAGCGTGCCGACCTGGTTGTACGTCGGCAGACAGCCGATGAGGAACGTCGACACGCCCATCAGGATCAGCGTGAAGACCATGATCTTCTTGCGGCCGACCTTGTCACCGAAGTGACCGAGGAACAGCGCGCCGATCGGGCGCGCCGCGTACGCGACGCCGAACGTGGCCAGCGAGAGGAGGGTCGCGGTGGCCGGGTCCGAGTCGTCGAAGAAGACGTCCGGGAAGATCAGCGCGGCGGCGCTGCCGTAGATGAAGAAGTCGTAGTACTCCAGGGCACTGCCGATCCAGGCGGCCGTGGCGGCTTTCTTCGGTTGGCCGGGAGGCGCGTCGAGGGGTGCGGCGGGGACGGACACGGCGTGCTCCTTCGAAGGGACTCAAGGTACTCCGACGGGACGGAGTGAGCGGTGGGGAGAGGAGCCGAAACCCTGGGGGTGGCGGGTCGGCCTTGCCGGGTGCGTGCCCGGCTAATTAACCCACTGGATAGTTAGTAGCGGTTGGCTACGGATGTTGCGCTCACGTTTCCCGGGTGTCAAGAGGTCGCGCCGAAGGATCTGGCCTGTCCCCTGGATCGCTCAGTCCGCTCCCCTGACCGCTCAGCCCGCCGAGCGGTCGGCCGTCAGGTAGGCGATGACCATGTCGCCGAGCATGGTCCGGTAGTGCTCCCGCTGGTCGGGGGCGACCAGGTCACGGCCGAAGAGCGCGCCGAAGGTGTGCCGGTTGGCGACCCGGAAGAAGCAGAACGAGCTGATCATCGCGTGCAGGTCCACCGCGTCGACGTCGGCCGTGAACAGGCCCGAGCCGCGGCCCGACTCCAGGATGCGGCCGATCACGTCGAGGGCCGGCGAACCGATCTTCCCCAGTTCCTCGGAGCCGGCGATGTGCTCGGCCTCGTGGATGTTCTCGATGCTGACCAGGCGGATGAAGTCGGGGTGCGCCTCGTGGTGGTCGAAGGTCAGCTCGGCGAGCCGCCGAATGGCCGCGACCGGGTCCAGGTGCTCGACGTCCAGCTCCTGCTCGGCCTGCCGGATCACGCTGTACGCCCGCTCCAGGACCGCTGTGAACAGCTGTTCCTTGCCGCCGAAGTAGTAGTAGATCATCCGCTTCGTGGTGCGGGTGCGGGCGGCGATCTCGTCCACCCGGGCGCCGGCGAACCCGGCCCTGGCGAACTCGTGGGTCGCCACGTCGAGGATCTCGGCCTTGGTGCGGGCGGCGTCGCGGATGCGGCCGCCGGGTCGCGCCGGTTCTTCGACAGTGGTCATCGGATTCCTTCGGACAGGGTGCTGTGCCCGCGATTGTAGAAGCCGTTGCCCGGGGCATGGAGTCGTATCCGGCCGAGCTGGGTGCGGGAGGCGCCTCGCCTCTTCCCAGGGCTGCTACGTCGTGGTACGACTAACGAACCAGTTCGTACATTAATTTCCGTAGCCAGGAGGTCCGCCGTGGCGCAGGACTCGTATCTCGTCGGGCTGATCGGCTCCGGCATCGGTCCCTCGCTCAGCCCCGCCCTGCACGAGCGCGAGGCGGACCGGCAGGGCCTGCGCTACCTCTACCGGCTGATCGACATCGACACCCTCGGCGTCGCGCCGGACGCGGTGGGCGATCTGGTGCGGGCCGCCCGGGACCTGGGCTTCGACGGGCTGAACATCACGCATCCCTGCAAGCAGCTCGTCATCGAGCACCTGGACGGGCTCGATCCGCAGGCCGAGGCGCTCGGCGCGGTCAACACCGTCGTGTTCGAGGACGGGCGTGCGACCGGGTACAACACGGATGTCACCGGGTTCGCCGCGTCGTTCGCGCGCGGGCTGCCCGATGCTCCGCTGGAGCGGGTCGTGCAGCTCGGGGCCGGTGGGGCGGGGGCCGCCGTGGCGCACGCCATGCTCACGCTCGGCGCCGGGCACGTCACCGTGGTGGACCCGTTGCCTGATCGGTCCGCCGATCTTGCCGCCTCTCTGAATCGGCACTTCGGTGCGGGGCGGGCGGGGGCCGCGGGGCCGGAGCGGTTGGCCGCGCTGGTGGGGGGTGCCGACGGCGTTGTGCATGCCACGCCCACGGGGATGGCTGCGCATCCTGGGTTGCCGTTCGGGGCCGGGTTGCTGCGGCCGGGGCTTTGGGTGGCCGAGGTTGTCTATCGGCCTCTGGAGACCGAGTTGTTGCGGGCCGCGCGGGGGGTGGGCTGCGCCACGCTTTCTGGTGGGGGGATGGCTGTTTTTCAGGCTGCGGATGCGTTTCGGCTGTTCACGGGGCGGGAGCCGGACAGTGCGCGGATGTTGGTGGACCTTGGTGAGTTGGCCGGGGCGGGGGTTTTTGGCTGAGGGCGCCCAGTGGGTGGGGTGGGGCGGGTTGTTGGGCGGGTGCGGGGGGTGGGGGCTGGTCGCGCAGTTCCCCGCGCCCCTTCGGGGGCGCCCCCTGGCGGGGGCTGCCCCCGAATCGACGGGGCAAGGCCCGAAGCGAGGGGGCAAGGCCCGAATCGACGGGGCAAGGCCCGAATCGACGGGGCCAGGCCCGGAGCGAGGGGGCCAAGCCCGGAGCGAGGGGGTCAAGCCCGGATCGACGAGGCAAGGCCCGGATCGACGAGGCCAAGCCCAAAGCGACGGGGCAGAGCCCGAATCGGCTGTGGCTGTGTAGTGATCGTGAAGGAGTAGCAACGTGCGTACGTCCATTGCCACCGTTTCCCTCAGTGGGGCCCTCACCGAGAAGCTCACGGCTGCCGCTCGGGCCGGGTTCGACGGTGTGGAGATCTTTGAGAACGATCTGCTCGCCAGTCCGCTGTCGCCCGAGGAGATCCGGGACCGCTGTGCCGATCTCGGGCTGGGTATCGATCTGTACCAGCCGATGCGTGACATCGAGGCTGTGCCGTCGGACGAGTTCGAGCGGAATCTGCGGCGGGCCGCGCACAAGTTCCGGCTGATGGAGCGGCTCGGGGCCGACACCGTTCTGGTGTGCTCCAGCGTGTCCCCGCTCGCGGTGGACGACGACGCGCTCGCCGCCTTCCATCTGCGCCGACTCGCCGAACTGGCCCAGGACTTCGGCATCCGTGTCGCGTACGAGGCGTTGGCGTGGGGCCGCCATGTGAGTACGTACGACCATGCCTGGCGTGTCGTCGAGGCCGCCGACCACCCGGCGCTCGGCACCTGCCTGGACAGCTTCCACATCCTCGCGCGCGGGTCCGACCCCAAGGGCATCGAGGACATCCCGGGCGAGAAGATCTTCTTCCTTCAGCTGGCCGACGCTCCGCTGATGGCGATGGACGTGCTGCAGTGGAGCCGCCACTACCGCTGCTTCCCCGGCCAGGGCGGCTTCGACATCGCCGGGCTCGTCGGGCATGTGATCCGTGCCGGGTATCAGGGGCCGCTGTCGCTCGAAGTGTTCAACGACGTGTTCCGGCAGGCCGAGGCCGGGCCGACCGCCGTCGACGCCCTGCGCTCGCTCCTCGTGCTCCAGGAGAGCGTCGGTCTCACCGAGCCGCCCGCCCCCGTCGTGCCGACCGGAATCGCCTTCGCCGAACTGGTCACCCCCGACGTCGAACCGCTGTCGGAGATGCTCGAAGCGCTCGGCTTCGCCCGCACCGCCCGGCACCGCAGCAAGTCGGTCGACCTGTGGCAGCAGGGCGAGGCCCGGGTGCTGCTCAACACCGGTCCGGCCGCCCGCCGCGACGGCACCCAGCTCGCCGCCGTTGGGCTGGAGTCCCCGGACCCGGCCGGCGCGGCCCGGCGCGCCGAGTCCCTGCTCGCCCCCGTACTGCCGCGCCGCCGCGCCCCCGAGGACGCCCCGCTCGACGCGGTCGCCGCGCCCGACGGCACGGAACTGTTCTTCTGCGCCACCGACCGGCCCGAACTCCCGAGCTGGACGGGTGACTTCGAACCCGTCGCACACAAGTCGCCCACCGGCGGAGGTGTTCACCGCATCGACCACCTGGCCCTCACCCAGCCCTGGCACCAGTTCGACGAGGCGGCCCTGTTCCACCGCAGCGTCCTCGGACTCGGCGCCCAGGAGAGCGTGGACGTCGCGGATCCGTACGGCCTGCTGCGCAGCCGGGCCGTCACCAACGCCGACGGCAGCGTCCGCATCGCCCTCGGTGTCGGACCCGCCCCGAGCGTCGACGAGGGCGGCCGCGCCCAGCACATCGCCCTGGCGACGGAGGATGTAGTCACGGCGGCCCGCCGGTTCCGGGAGGCCGGCGGCCGTCTGCTGCCGATGCCCGCCAACTACTACGACGACCTCGCGGCCAAGTACGGGTTCGCCGAAGAGGAGTTGGCGACCTACCGCGAACTCGGCATCCTCTACGACCGGGACGCGCACGGCGAGTTCCGCCACTGCTACACGGAGACGATCGGCCGCGTCTTCTTCGAACTGGTCCAGCGCGACACCGGCTACCGCGGCTACGGCGCACAGAACGCCCCCGTGCGGCTGGCGGCGCAGCACACACGGCGACCGGTGCGCTGAACAACGAGGGGCCCGCCCCCGGCCCGCGCCCTATCACCGCTGGCACCGGTGTCGCAAACAGGCGGACATTGTTCGCCAGTTGACATTGAAACGTCAATCGTCACCGCTATCATCACTCCGTCTACGGAGCGACCGTCCACCGATCACCACGGCTGTACGGCATCGGCCGCACCCCCCATGTACAACATGACGCGGCCGGTCACGCCTGCCCGCGCTTCGTGCAGGACGGAAAGCAGCGCATCCATGAGCAACAACAGGGGCAGAGGGCTACAGGCCAATGTCCTCGGCACGTTCGACACGGTGGTCATGGCGGTCGCCGGCAGTGCCCCGGCGTACTCGATCGCCGCGACCACCGCGGTTCTCGTCGGCGCGGTCGGTCTGGCCAGCCCCGCGGCCCTCCTGTACTGCGCGATACCCATGCTGGGCATCGCGCTGGCGTTCAGCTATCTCAGCCGGATCGACACCAACGCGGGCGCCAGTTACTCCTGGGTCGGCCGCACGCTCCACCCGTTCCTCGGCTTCATCAGCGGCTGGGCCCTGGTGGTCTCCGCGACCATCTTCATGGTGGCCGGCTCGGTGCCCGCCGGTTCGATGACGCTCTCCCTCTTCGACGAGGGGCTCGCGGACAACACCGCGCTGTCCACCGCGGTCGGCGCCGGCTGGTTCCTGGTCATGGTGTTCGTCGTACTCGGCGGGGCCCGGCTCACCGTCCGCGCACAGCTCCTCATGTCCGGTGTCGAGCTCGCCATCCTGGCCGTCTTCGCGGTCGGCGCCGTCCTGCACACCGACAACGCCCGGCCCTTCGACTGGTCCTGGCTCGGCTTCAGCCACTTCGACGGGGTGAGCGGCTTCGCCTCCGGCGCCCTCATCGCCGCCTTCTACTACTGGGGCTGGGACGTCACCTCCAACCTCAGCGAGGAGACCAAGGACAGCCGCCGGACCACGGGCTTCGCGGGCCTGATCGGCCTGGGCATCGTGTTCCTGCTCTTCGAGGTCTTCACCATCGCGGTGAACGTCATCCTCTCCACGGAGCAGATCCAGGAGAACGAGGCCAATGTGCTGGCGGTCCTCGGCGAGGAGATCTGGCCCGGCTGGGGCGGCAAACTGCTGATCGTCTCCGTGATGCTGTCCACCATCGCCACCCTGGAGACCACGCTCATCCAGGTCACGCGCTCGCTGTTCGCGATGGGACGCGACCGGACGATGCCGGGCGCCCTGGGCAGGGTGCACCGCAGGTGGAACACCCCGTGGGTGGCCATCACCGTGGTCGGCGTGGTGGCCCTCGGCATGTTCGTGGCCTCCAACGCCCTCGGCTCGGTCGGCGACATCCTCTCCGATGCCATCGCGGCCATCGGCCTGCAGATCGCCGTCTACTACGGCCTGGCGGGCATCGCGGTGGTCGTCGCCTACCGCAAGACGCTGCTGAAGTCCCCGTCCAACTTCTTCTTCGGCGGGCTGTGGCCGTTCCTCGGCGCCCTGTTCATGTTCTGGATCTTCGTCGAGTCGCTCGGCGATCTGAGCGGCGCGTCGATCGCGATCGGTATCGGCGGTCTGGCCGTCGGCCTGATCCCCATGTTCTGGTACTGGCGGCAGGGCAGCGACTACTACCGTCCGGCGAAACTGGACGCCAGCCGCGTCGTCGAGACGGACTACATACGGGACGGCCGCGACGGCTACGACGCCGCGGCGGCCGAGCGTGCCCGCGTCCACGAGGGTCTCCCCACCGATTTCTGAGAGGGACCCGATGGCGCGAGACCGTTTCACCCCCGAATTCGACCCCGACTGCGGGGACGCGCCGCTGACCTCCGCCAAGCAGGACATCGTCATCGGCCGCTGGCAGGGTCTGCGGCAGCTGCTGCGGACCACCGGCCCGGAGTGGCTCCCGCGGGGCCACCGGATGCGGCTGCTCGCGCAGACCTGCGCGAGCACCTCGACGGCGGAGTCCTGGCTGGCCGCCGAGCCCCGCAGCCCCGACGCGCTGGTGCTGTGGGCGGCGACCGAGACGGCGCGGGCCTTCAACCTCGCCATCGCCGCGGGCCGGGGCGTCCCCATCCACCAGAACCGCATCGACACCGCGGTGATGGCCTGCCTCCGCGCCGCCGACGCGTACCCCGAGGACCCCACGCCGTGGATCTCCCTCATCGCCGTCGCCCGGCTCTATCCCGCCGGGGTGCGCCGCCAGGAACTGGGCCGCTGGTGGGACGAGTTGCACGGGCGCGACCCCTACAGCGTGGAGGGCCACCTCCAGGTGCTGCACTACTACTCGTCACGCTGGCACGGCACGCACGGCCTCATGTACGACTTCGCCCGGGACACGGCCGGTGTGGCACCGCAGGGCTCCGCGCTGCCGGTGCTGGTGCAGTTCGCCCGCGTGGAGGAGTACCGCTACCTGCTGGACGGGGCGAAGGGACAGCAGAACGCCCTGGTCGGGATCGGCCAGCACTGGAAGCACGAGGGAGCGGTCAGTGACGTACGGCGTACCTGGCAGCGCTGGATCGCGGCACGCCCCGACGGACCCGTCGAACCCGGAGAGGTGCAGCACCTCAACTACCTGACGCACGCCGCGTGCCTCGCCGAGGTGCCGGACATCGCCGCCGTGCTGTTCCGGCTGCTGGGCCGCCGCGCCACCCGGACGCCCTGGTCCTACACGGGCGACCCGGAGAAACAGATCCTCAAGTGGCGCAACAACCCGAAGCACCGTGTCTAGATCGTGGTACTTCCGGAACCGGGCCCCGGCGGCATGACCGCCGGGGCCCCATCACGCCAAAACCGTCAGCCGGTTGCGTCAGTGTTCCCGTTGTCCATCGGCCGTACCGGCCGCCAGGGCGCGAAGGCGCTCGCGTCGCGCGGCAGCAGGGCGGCCAGTTCCGGGCAGTGCCGCAGGAGGACGGAGTTCATGCCGCCCTTCTCGACCCAGTCGATGCCGAGCGGGGTGTAGATCTCCGGCCGGTAGTCGACGGTCAGGAAGCGGTCGCTCTGCAGCCGCCGGGTCGCCATCAGGATGAAGATACGGAACGCCGTGTCGCTGAAGCCGAAGCCCGTCGGCGGGTTCTCGGCGAGCAGGCCCACCACCGTGTCGATCTCGTCGACCGAGCCGTACACGTCCTTGAGCCGGGCCAGGCTCTCGGCGTTCTCCGTCAGCTCCTCGAAGGAGCGGATGCGCTCCTTGTGCAGGCCCGCGCGGAAGTCGTTGTAGCGCGGCACACCGCGCCGCCGGGTCCGTACGAGATCGACCACCGACAGGTCGATGATCTCGCCGTCCCGTTCGAACTGCTGCAGCGCGCGCGGGAAGTTGTGCAGCGTGATCGCGCCGGGGTGGGCGATCCCGAACGAGTACAGCGCGTTCGCGAGCCCCGTCTTGCGGATCTGCGCCTCGGCCGCGCCGCCCTGGATGTCGAGGAAGCCGACCGTTTCGAGCCGTTGCCCGAAGTGGTGCTCGCGCAGCTCGAAGTCGTCGGGGATCAGCGGGTGCATGCGGTAGACGGTGACGAAGTCCTCGGTCAGCGAGTACGGCGTCCCGTGGTGGTCCGGCAGGGTCTCGGGGATGCCCTTCAGCGCGTGCGCCTCGAACAGCCACAGGCCCAGCTGGTTCAGCCAATTGCTGGGCGGGCCCTGCCAGTTGGTCTTCAGCCCGATGTCGATGGCCTTCGTGGCGAGGATCGCCGGGGTCCACTCCACCGTGTGGATCTTCGCGATCAGCGCGGAGACGACCAGCCGGGCCGTGTGGTAGATCCGCTCCTCGCTCATTGTCGGATACTCGGCGCGCAGCGCGTCACAGACCGCGTTGTGCTCCCGCGCGAACAGGGTGTGCATCGCGCTGAGGCCCATCCACCAGCTGTCGTTGAAGCCGGTGAGCGGAATCCCGTTCTGTCCGCCGGGCAGGTGCCCGTCCTCCAGGCGGAGTTTGGCGCCTCCGTCGGGCTCCCGCAGGAACCGCGCCGCCGCCTCGTCCCCGCCGTACACCTCGGAACCGTCCCACCAGTGCGAGGCCGTGTTCCCGAAGAGGATCGGCGGACGGTTGCCGGGCTGCTCAAGGCCCTCGTTCTCGGCGAACCGCATCACGTTCTCCGCGGGCCCGCCCGGCGTGTTGTGCCACGGGCCGCTGCCGGGCGGCAGCGGAACCTCGACGGTGGGTCCGCCCGCCGGATAGCGGCGGTGGTTGACCCAGTCGTGCACCTGGAACTGGATCCAGGCCGCCGCGAGGACGTTGAGCGAGGTCGCGGGCACGAAACTCTCGCGGTACAGCAGTTGACGGCTGACCGTGACCGGGTTGGGCGTGTCGAACTGGTCGGGCCGGTAGTCGGGTTCGAGGTTCCGGCCGAACGCGGCACCCACGGCGCCCATGTCCGGCGCCGACAGGTCGTTGTACGTCCCGTCGTACGAGCGCTCGGTGTGCAGCCGCTCCGGGATCGGCTCCGGTACGGGCTGCGCCTGGGGCGGTGCCTCGCGGACCTCGGTGTCGATCAGGTTCAGTCGGCGCAGCACCTTCCGCAGGAACACCAGGTTCAGCAGGCTCAGCTGCAACGGCAGCCGGTGCCACGGCACATACCGGTTCAGCAGCCCGAAGGCGGCCCCCAGCGGCCGGCCGAGGACCCTGTTGCGCAGCGGCTCCTCGGTGACGAAGCGCCGGCCGAGGCGGTGTGCGCTGCCCGCCTGGTACGCGGCCTTGCGCGCCCGGTTCAGATTGCCGAGCGGTCGGAAGTCGTCGGTCGTGTACCAGGGGTTGAAGGCGAGCTCCTCGACCCGCCGGGCGGCCGCACGGGCCTCCGCGCTGTCCAGGTCCTGGCCGGGCACGGTGAGCTGGGCCACCGAGACCGGCGGCGACACCGCGTCCTTCCACTCCACCGAGGCGTCCTCGACTGGGGTGCGCTGTTCGTCCACGTACCGCTGGACGCACAGCTCGAAGACGACGTCGGACCTGGCGAGCCGCGCGGCCAGTTCCCGGTGCAGGAACTCGGGGTCGCGCCGGTCGGGTCGGGGCGCCGGCGGGCTGCCGGCGGCCGGGCGCAGCAGATAGCGCACCGGTCCCGCCTCGCCCCAGAGCATCGCTCCACGGCTCCAGTACGTCTCGCCCGCAAGGGAGTTGACGGTGTGCCGGGTCGCCGCCTGGACGTTGCGGCGCATCCGGTTCGCGGTCTCCAGGCCTACCGCGAGCGGCAGTTTCACGAAGAGACCGAAGGCCTTCTGGAGCGGGTTGCGGGCGCCCGCCATGGCCTTGGCGAAGGCGACGAACTCCCGGGCGTCGCGGGCGTGCGAGACCGGATAGCTGGTGGCGAGCAGATCGTGGCTCTCCTCCTCCGAGACCCGCACCCGCAGGGCCGCGCCGCGCAGATCCGCCGTTCCGTCGCCCTGCCGGATGCCGCTCGCGTTCGACAGCCGCAGGGTCACCGGATAGTCGGCGCCCGGCTGGGCGAAACCGCCGCGCAGGGCGGCGGGCAGATCGTCGTGGAACCGCAGCCGGGCGTTCTCCACGCCCAGTGGCGCCTTGGCGTGGAAGGCGCGGGCGAGCCCACCGCCGCCGGCCCGCCGGTTCTTGACCTGTACCTCCATCAACTCCCGGGCCAGCCGCTCGAACACCAGCCGTTCCGCTTCGGGACTGCCGCCTTCGTACCGCTCGTACCGCTGCTCGTGTTGTCGCCCGGTCTCGGTCATCGGTCGTTTCCTTCGTGCGGATGCGTACGGGACAGGGGCCAGCACGCTACCGGCGGCCCAGGGCACCCACAGCGGGGGTTCGCGCCGATGTGTGACTGCTTGTCGCTTCTATGAATATTCCGGCATGCAGCGGTTCCACGCACGTCAGGCGGGGGCTCACCCCTCACCGTCACGGTCCGTCGCACGCCCCGCGGGGCCCCGGCTCCCCAGCAACCCCAGCGGGGCACCACGGGGTTGGCCGGGGAGCGTCGGCCCCGGCGGTTGACGGCCCGCGGCCGCGGTGGTGTGGTGCTCACCAGCCCGCCGCGGAGATCCGGGGGACACTGGGGGGAGGCCGTCCATGCGGGACGACGACCATGCCAAGGGGCCGAGCTTCGCCGATCTGCGCCCGCTCAAGACCGGCACGGACGCCGGACCGGATCTGACCGGGTTCCCGGTCTATCCGGACCTGGTGGAACGGCTCGTGGAGGACAAGACCCAGCCCGATCCCGACGGGGTCGTGCCGCACACCATGGCGACCTGCGCGGCCTACTCGTACGCCGGATTCCAGTTCCGGAGCGCCCCGGAGACCGTCGCCATGATCATGACGCGGCTCGGCCTGGAGAAGAACGACTGCCAGGTGTTCGAGCAGCGCGTGGACGCCATGTACATCGCCTCGGCCGCCTACCTCATCCAGGACAAGGACCGCAGGGTCGCCATCCTCTGCTACCGGGGCACCCAGCCCGAGGACATCATCAGCATCCTGACCGACGCCGACGTGCGGCCCGAGATGCTCGCCGTCGAACTGGAGGGGCGGCGGTACGAGGTCCACGCGGGCTTCTACCGCAACGTCCGCGCCACCCGCTACCTCATCATCGAGGCCCTCGACCGGGCCCTGCGCGGCGAATCGGTGGTCCCCGGCGAGAAGGGCGTCCGGGGCGACGGTCTTGAGGCGCTGTACATCACCGGCCACAGCCTCGGCGGCGCGATGGCCGCGCTGATGGGGGTGATGCTGGCGCACGAGCCCCGCTACCACCGCATCGCCGAGAAGCTCCGGGCCGTCTACACCTTCGGGCAGCCCATGGTCGGCGGACCCGAGTTCGCCCGGGCCTGCGAGGAGGCGGTCGGCCCCGTGGGCGTGCGTCCGCTGCGGGACCTCGTGATCCGCTACATCTTCGACCGCGACGTCGTACCGGCCCTGCCGCCCCGGCCGGTCGGACCGTACGCGCCGTTCGGCCGGGAGTTCCACTACCGCAGGTCGCGCGGGGCGATGGACACGGCCCTGGCCTTCGCCGCCGACTCGGCGCTCGAAGCGGTGACCCTGCCGGGCGACCTGCTGCGCACTCTGATGAACAAGCCGTTGCGCCAACCGGCCGCGCACCTCGGCGAGTTGACGGTCCGCACGGCCGACGCGGTCCGGCGCTCGCTGCGGCCGCTGGTGCGACCGCGCCGCCCCGAGGGCTGGCAGGAGTACACCGAACCCGGCTTGCACTACCCGCAGATGGACAGTCTCGCGGGCCTCGCCGTGGTGGCGCCCCTGGCGTTCTTCGCGACCCGCCTGGCGCTGACCCGCACCATCCCGTTCAAGTACTCCTTCGACGACCACGGCCCGGGCCACTACGTCAACGCCCTTGCTCCACCTGGGGTGTTGAGCGAGTTCGGAGACGTGCTGTAGCCCGGGCCGCCGCGGTTGCCGGTGCTGCCGCCGTCGTCAGGGCCGTATGTTCCACTCCGCGACGACCGGGCGCCCGTGCTCGGTGGAGAGCCGGCTCACCGTCGCCGTCGCGAGCTGGAACAGGCGCCCGTCCTCCGGGGGGAGGCCGAGCCGGCGGGCGGTCAGGACGCGCAGGAAGTGGGAGTGGGCCACGAGGACCACGTCACCGTCACCGAGCGACCGTTCCACGCGGGCCAGCACGCGGTCGGCGCGCCGGCCCACCTCGGCCGGTGACTCGCCCGGATGCCCGTCGGGGCCGGGCGGCACACCGTCGTTCCACAGGTACCAGTCGGCACGGGTGCGGTGGATGTCGACGGTGGTGACGCCCTCGTACGCGCCGTAGTCCCACTCGTGCAGATCGGGGTCGGCCACGGCCCCGCTCAGGCCCGCGAGTTCGGCGGTCCGTACGGCGCGGCCGAGCGGGCTGGTGAGGACGAGCGCGAAGGACTGGCCGGCGAACAGCGGGGCGAGGGACTTGGCCTGTTCCTCGCCGTGCTGGGTGAGGGGCAGGTCGGTCCAGCTGGTGTGCTGGCCCGACACGCTCCACTCGGTCTCGCCGTGGCGGACCAGCAGGAGGTCACCCATGACTCCTACTTCGCGGATTCGACGGCGTGACCGCCGAACTGGTTGCGCAGGGCGGCGACCATCTTCATCTGCGGGGAGTCGTCCTGGCGGGACGCGAACCGGGCGAAGAGGGAAGCGGTGATCGCGGGCAGCGGCACGGCGTTGTCGATGGCGGCCTCGACGGTCCAGCGGCCCTCGCCGGAGTCCTCGGCGTAGCCGCGCAGCTTGCTCAGGTGCTCGTCCTGGTCGAGGGCGTTGACGGCGAGGTCGAGGAGCCAGGAGCGGATGACCGTGCCCTCCTGCCAGGAGCGGAAGACCTCGCGGACGTCGGTCACGGAGTCCACGGCCTGGAGGAGCTCCCAGCCCTCGGCGTAGGCCTGCATCATGGCGTACTCGATACCGTTGTGGACCATCTTGGAGAAGTGGCCCGCGCCCACCTTGCCCGCGTGGACGAACCCGGCGTCACCCTCGGGCTTGAGCGCGTCGAAGACCGGCTGGACCTTCGCGATGTGCTCGGCGTCGCCGCCCACCATCAGCGCGTAGCCGTTCTCCAGACCCCACACACCGCCCGAGACACCGGCGTCGACGAAGCCGATGCCCTTGGCGGCCAGCTCCTCCGCGTGCTTCTCGTCGTCGGTCCAGCGGGAGTTGCCGCCGTCGACGACGGTGTCACCGGCGTCCAGCAGGTCCGCGAGCTCGTCGACGACGCCCTGGGTGGGGCCGCCGGCGGGGACCATGACCCACACCACGCGCGGGGCTTCGAGCTTGTCGACGAGTTCGGCGAGGCTGCTGACGTCGGCGAGATCGGGGTTGCGGTCGTAGCCGATGACGGTGTGGCCGGCGCGGCGGATCCGCTCGCGCATGTTGCCGCCCATCTTGCCGAGGCCGATGAGCCCGAGCTGCATCCCTGTCATGTCAGTTCACTTCTTCCGGAGAGTGCGGTACGTGGCCACGAGGGCGGCGGTGGACGGGTCGAGGCCGGGGACCTCGGTGCCCTGGGTGAGGGCGGGTTCGACGCGCTTGGCGAGGACCTTGCCGAGTTCGACGCCCCACTGGTCGAAGGAGTCGATGTTCCAGATCGCGCCCTGGACGAACACCTTGTGCTCGTAGAGGGCGATCAGCTGGCCCAGGACGGACGGGGTCAGCTCGGCGGCCAGGATCGTGGTCGTCGGGTGGTTGCCCTTGAACGTCTTGTGCGGCACCAGCTCTTCGGGCACGCCCTCGGCACGCACCTCGTCCGGCGTCTTGCCGAACGCGAGCGCCTGGCCCTGGGCGAACAGGTTGGCCATCAACAGGTCGTGCTGCGCCTTGAGTTCGGCACTCAGCTCGCCGACCGGGTTGACGAAGCCGATCAGGTCGGCCGGGATCGTCTTGGTGCCCTGGTGGATGAGCTGGTAGTAGGCGTGCTGGCCGTTGGTGCCGGGCGTGCCCCACACCACCGGTCCTGTGTCCCAGCCGACGGTGTTCCCGTCGCGGTCCACGGACTTGCCGTTGGACTCCATGTCCAGCTGCTGCAAGTAGGCGGTGAACTTGGCCAGATAATGCGAGTACGGCAGCACCGCGTGCGTCTGGGCGTCGAAGAAGTTGCCGTACCAGACGCCCAACAGGCCAAGGAGCAACGGCGCGTTGGACTCGGCGGGCGCGGTGCGGAAGTGCTCGTCGACGATCCTGAACCCGTCGAGCAGCTCGCGGAAGCGGTCCGGGCCGATCGCGATCATCAGGGAGAGACCGATGGCCGAGTCGAACGAGTAGCGGCCGCCGACCCAGTCCCAGAACTCGAACATGTTCGCCGTGTCGATACCGAAGTCCGCGACCTTCTCGGCGTTCGTCGACAGCGCCACGAAGTGCTTGGCCACGGCGTCCGAGTCGCCGCCGAGCCCGGCCAGCAGCCAGGTCCGCGCCGAGGTGGCGTTGGTGATCGTCTCGATGGTGGTGAACGTCTTGGAGGCGACGATGAACAGCGTCTCCGCCGGGTCCAGATCCCGCACCGCCTCGTGCAGGTCGGCCCCGTCCACATTCGACACGAACCGCACGGTCAGGGAGCGGTCGGTGAACGCCCTGAGCGTCTCGTACGCCATCGCCGGGCCCAGGTCCGAGCCGCCGATGCCGATGTTGACGACATTACGGATCCGCCTGCCGGTGTGTCCGGTCCACTTGCCCGAGCGGACCTGCTCGGCGAAGTCGGCCATCTTGTCGAGCACGGCGTGCACGGCCGGGACGACGTTCTCGCCGTCGACCTCGACGACCGCGTCGCGCGGGGCGCGCAGCGCGGTGTGCAGGACGGCGCGGTCCTCGGTGGTGTTGATCCGCTCGCCGCGGAACATGGCGTCGCGCAGGCCGAACACGTCGGTGGCGGTGGCCAGTTCCCGGAGCAGGGCGAGGGTCTCGTCCGTGATCAGGTGCTTGGAGTAGTCGATGCGCAGGTCGCCGACCCGTACGGTGTAGCGCTCGGCGCGCTCCGGGTCGTCGGCGAACAGGGCGCGCAGCCGGGGGCGGGACAGCCGCTCCGCGCGGTGCTCCTCCAGGGCCGCCCACTCGGGGCGGTCGGTGAGCCTCGGTGTGTCAGGCACGGCTGCTCTTCCTTTCGTCGCTGTCCCCGCGCAGGGCGACGGCGTACATCTCGTCCGCGTCGAGGCGGCGCAGCTCCTCGGCGATCAGCTCGGAGGTGCTGCGGACCTTCAGTGCCAGGGTGCGCGAGGGCTGCCCGGGCAGGGACAGGGTGGCCAGGGGGCCCTCGGGGCGGTCGATCACGATCTCGCCGCTCTCGGTGCCGAGACGGACGGCGGTGACGACGGGCCCGGCGGTGACGACGCGCTCGACCGTCACCTGGAGGCGGGCCTCCAGCCAGCGGGCCAGCAGCTCGGCGCTCGGGTTCTCGGCCTCGCTCTCGACGGCCGCCGAGATGATCCTCGTACGGGCCTGGTCGAGGGCGGCCGCGAGCATGGAACGCCACGGAGTCAGCCGGGTCCAGGCCAGGTCGGTGTCGCCGGGCGCGTACGAGGCGGCGCGGGCCTCCAGGGCGGCGAGGGGGGTCTCGACCGCGTACATGTCGGTGATCCGGCGTGCCGCGAGGGCGCCCAGCGGGTCCTTGACCGGGATCTCGGGGGCGTCCACCGGCCACCAGACGACGACCGGCGCGTCCGGCAGCAGCAGCGGCAGAACCACCGAGTCGGCGTGCTCGGACACCTCGCCGTACAGCCGCAGCACGACCGTCTCACCGGTGCCGGCGTCGGCGCCCACCCGGACCTCAGCGTCCAGGTGCGACTTCGTACGGTCCCGGGGGGACCGGGCGTGCCGCTTGATGACGACCAGGGTGCGCGAGGGGTGCTCGTGCGAGGCCTCCTCGGCCGCCTTGATCGAGTCGTACGCGTTCTCCTCGTCGGTCACGATGACCATGGTCAGGACCATGCCCACGGCGGGGGTGCCGATGGCGCGCCGCCCCGCTACTAGGGCTTTGTTGATCTTGCTTGCCGTGGTGTCGGTCAGGTCGATCTTCATGGCCTGCGCCAGCTCCGTCCGTCTCGTGCGAGCATCTCGTCGGCTTCCTCGGGACCCCAGCTGCCCGAGGCGTACTGCGCGGGCCTGCCGTGCGTGTCCCAGTGGTCCTCGATCGGGTCGAGGATCTTCCAGGACTCTTCCACCTCCTGGTGACGGGGGAAGAGATTGGCGTCGCCGAGCAGGACATCCAGGATCAGCCGTTCGTACGCCTCCGGGCTGGACTCCGTGAACGACTCGCCGTAGGCGAAGTCCATGGAGACGTCCCGGATCTCCATCGACGTACCCGGCACCTTCGATCCGAAGCGCACCGTCATGCCCTCGTCCGGCTGCACCCGGATGACGATCGCGTTCGCGCCGAGCTCCTCGGTGGCGGTCGAGTCGAAGGGGGAGTGCGGGGCACGTTGGAAGACCACGGCGATCTCGGTGACGCGGCGGCCCAGGCGCTTGCCGGTCCGCAGGTAGAAGGGGACGCCCGCCCAGCGGCGGTTGTCGACCTCCAGCTTGATCGCCGCGAAGGTGTCGGTCTTCGACTCGGGATCGATGCCGTCCTCTTCGAGGTAGCCGATCACCTTCTCGCCGCCCTGCCAGCCGGTCGCGTACTGGCCGCGCACGGTGTGCTCGCCCAGGTTCTCCGGCAGTTTCACGGACCTGAGGACCTTGAGCTTCTCGGTGAGCAGCGAGTCGGCGTCGAAGGCGATGGGCTCCTCCATGGCGGTCAGCGCCATCAGCTGGAGGAGGTGGTTCTGGATGACGTCACGGGCCGAGCCGATGCCGTCGTAGTAGCCGGCCCGGCCGCCGATGCCGATGTCCTCGGCCATGGTGATCTGGATGTGGTCGACGTACGACCGGTTCCAGATGGGCTCGTACATCTGGTTGGCGAAGCGCAGCGCCAGGATGTTCTGGACGGTCTCCTTGCCGAGGTAGTGGTCGATGCGGAACACCTGGTCCGGGTCGAACACCTCGTGCACGACCTGGTTGAGCTCACGGGCGGTGGTGAGGTCGCGGCCGAACGGCTTCTCGATGACCGCGCGCCGCCAGGAACCCTCCGGAGCGTCCGCGAGCCCGTGCTTCTTGAGCTGCTTCACAACCGTCGGGAAGAACTTCGGCGGTACGGAGAGATAGAAGGCGTAGTTGCCACTGGTGCCCCGGGAGGCGTCCAACTCGTCGACGGCCACGCGGAGTTGCTTGAACGCGGCGTCGTCGTCGAAGGCACCGGGGATGAACCGCATGCCCTCGGCGAGCTGCTGCCAGACCTCCTCGCGGAACTCCGTACGGGCGTGCTCGCGCACCGAGTCGTGGACGACCTGCGCGAAGTCCTGGTCCTCCCAGTCGCGCCGGGCGAAGCCGAGGAGGGAGAAGCCGGGCGGCAGCATGCCGCGGTTGGCCAGGTCGTAGACGGCCGGCATCAGCTTCTTGCGGGACAGGTCACCGGTGACGCCGAAGATGACCAGGCCGGACGGGCCGGCGATCCGCGGGAGACGCCGGTCGCGGGGGTCACGCAGCGGGTTCTCCCAGTCGGACGCGAGGTCCAGTACCTGGGCGAGGGTCTCGGGCGTGAGGCCGGCCGCGGTGGCGGAAGCGTCCGCCGCCGTCTCGGCCGTCTCTGCCCGCTCGGCCGCGTCGGTGGTGGCGACCGGCGTGGCAGGCGTGTCCGGCGTGGTGCCGACTGCTTCCTCCGGTGCTGCCTTCTCGGGACGGATCTTCCTCATTCCCCGTCAACTCCCTTGCTGCTGAGCGAGGTCGCTACCGCGTCCAGGAGCTCTCCCCACGCGGCCTCGAACTTCGCGACGCCCTCGTCCTCCAGCTGCCGCACGACCTCGTCGTACGAGATGCCCAGCTGCTCGACGGCCGCCAGGTCGGCGCGGGCCTGGGCGTAGCCGCCGGTCACCGTGTCGCCCCGGACGTCGCCGTGGTCGGCGGTGGCGTTCAGCGTGCCCTCCGGCATGGTGTTGACCGTGCCGGGCGCGACCAGCTCGTCGACGTACAGGGTGTCCTTGTAGGACGGGTCCTTGACGCCGGTCGAGGCCCACAGCGGGCGCTGCTTGTTGGCGCGGGCCCCGCCGAGGGCGGTCCAGCGGCCGTCCGTGAAGACCTCGTCGTACGCCTCGTACGCGAGCCGCGCGTTGGCCAGCGCGGCCCTGCCTTTGAGGGCGAGGGCCTCGTCCGTGCCGACCTTCGTCAGCCGCTTGTCGATCTCGCTGTCGACGCGGGAGACGAAGAAGGAGGCGACGGAGTGGATGGTGGCGAGGTCGATGCCCGCGGCCTGCGCCTTTTCCAGACCGGCCAGGTAGGCGTCCATCACCTCGCGGTAGCGCTCCAGCGAGAAGATCAGCGTGACGTTGACGCTGATGCCGAGGCCGATGACCTCGGTGATCGCCGGGAGGCCGGCCTTCGTCGCGGGGATCTTGATCATCACGTTCGGGCGGTCGACCAGCCAGGAGAGCTGCTTGGCCTCGGCGATCGTCGCCGCCGTCTCGTGGGCGAGGCGCGGGTCGACCTCGATGGAGACCCGGCCGTCCCGGCCGCCGGTCGCGTCGTACACCGGCCGCAGGATGTCGGCGGCGGCGCGGACGTCGGCGGTCGTCATCATCCGTACGGCCTCGTCGACCGTGACGCCGCGGACGGCGAGGTCGGCCAGCTGCTCCTCGTAACCCTCGCCCGAGCCGATCGCGGCCTGGAAGATGGAGGGGTTGGTGGTGACGCCCACCACGTGCTTGGTGTCGATGAGTTCGGCGAGGTTGCCGGACGCGATCCGCTTGCGCGACAGGTCGTCCAGCCAGATGGAGACGCCCTCGTCGGAGAGGCGCTTGAGGATTTCCGCGGTTGCGATTGCTTCGGTCACAGTGATCATCTTCCTTCGTGCGATCGGATCAACCGCGGGCGGCGGCGATGGATTCCCGGGCAGCGGAGGCCACGTTCTCGGGGGTGAAACCGAACTCGGCGAACAGCGTCTTGGCGTCGGCGGAGGCACCGAAGTGCTCCAGGGAGACGATGCGTCCGGCGTCTCCGACGTACCGGTACCAGGTCAGACCGATCCCGGCCTCGACCGCCACGCGGGCCTTCACGGACGGCGGCAGGACACTCGCGCGGTACTCGGCGGACTGCTCCTCGAACCACTCGACGGACGGCATCGACACGACACGCGTACCCACACCGTCGGCTTCGAGCTGCTCACGCGCCTCGACGGCAAGATGCACTTCGGAGCCGGTGGCGATGAGGATCACGTCGGGCGTCCCGGTGGACGCGTCGCGCAGGACGTAACCGCCCTTCGCCGCCTCGGAGTTGGTCTCGTAGGTCGGCACGCCCTGGCGGGTGAGTGCGAGACCGTGCGGGGCCGGGTTGGTGGCGTGCCGCTTGAGGATCTCGGCCCAGGCGATCGCCGTCTCGTTGGCGTCGGCCGGGCGGACGATGTTCAGACCGGGGATCGCGCGCAGCGAGGCGAGGTGCTCGACCGGCTGGTGCGTCGGGCCGTCCTCACCGAGCCCGATGGAGTCGTGCGTCCACACGTACGTCACGGGGAGCTGCATCAGCGCGGAGAGGCGGACGGCGTTGCGCATGTAGTCCGAGAAGACGAGGAAAGTGCCGCCGTAGATACGGGTGTTGCCGTGCAGCGCGATGCCGTTCATCTCCGCGGCCATCGAGTGCTCGCGGATACCGAAGTGGACCGTGCGGCCGTAAGGGTCGGCCTCCGGCAGCGGGTTGCCCTTCGGGAGGAACGAACTCGCCTTGTCGATGGTGGTGTTGTTGGAGCCCGCAAGGTCGGCGGAGCCGCCCCACAGCTCGGGCAGCACACCGCCGAGCGCCTGGAGCACCTTGCCGGACGCGGCACGGGTGGCGACGGACGTACCCGCCTCGAACGCCGGCAGCGCGGACTCCCAGCCCTCGGGCAGCTGACCGGCCACCACACGGTCGAAGAGCTTCGCCCGCTCCGGGTCGGCCGTACGCCACTCGGCGAGCCGCTTGTCCCAGGCGGCGTGCGCGTCGGCGCCTCGGTCCAGGGCACCGCGGGCGTGGCTCAGGACCTCGTCGGCGACCTCGAAGGTCTTCTCCGGGTCGAAGCCCATAAGGCGCTTGGTGGCCGCGATCTCCTCAGCGCCGAGCGCCGAGCCGTGCGAGGCCTCGGTGTTCCGGGCGTTCGGCGCGGGCCAGGCGATGATCGTGCGCATCGCGATGATCGAGGGCCGTCCGGTCTCGGCCTGAGCCGCCTTGAGGGCGGTGTACAGCGCGTGGACGTCGATGTCGCCCTCGGCCGAGGGCTCGATCCGCTGCACATGCCAGCCGTACGCCTCGTACCGCTTCAGCACGTCCTCGGAGAAGGCCGTTGCGGTGTCGCCCTCGATGGAGATGTGGTTGTCGTCGTAGACGAAGACCAGGTTGCCGAGCTTCTGGTGGCCGGCGAGGGACGAGGCCTCGGCGGAGATGCCCTCCTCCAGGTCGCCGTCCGAGACGATTCCCCAGATCGTGTGGTCGAAGGGGGACTCGCCCTCGGGGGCGTCCGGGTCGAACAGACCGCGCTCGTAGCGGGCGGCCATCGCCATGCCCACCGCGTTGGCGACACCCTGGCCGAGCGGTCCCGTCGTCGTCTCGACACCGGCCGTGTGCCCGTACTCGGGGTGACCGGGCGTCTTGGAACCGTGCGTACGGAACGCCTTGAGGTCGTCGAGCTCCAGCTCGTACCCGGAGAGGAAGAGCTGGGTGTAGAGAGTCAGCGAGGTGTGGCCGGGGGAGAGGACGAAGCGGTCGCGGCCGGTCCACTCGGGATCCGCCGGGTCGTGTCGCATCACCTTCTGAAAGAGGGTGTACGCCGCCGGGGCCAGCGCCATCGCGGTGCCAGGATGACCGTTGCCGACCTTCTGCACGGCGTCAGCCGCAAGCAGACGGGCCGTGTCGACGGCACGACGGTCCAGTTCGGTCCACTCAAAGCTGTCAGGTGTCTGCGCGCTCATCTTCAAGAAGTCCTCGATAGGAGCGGGGTTAAGGCTCGGACGTGTTCAAACTTAAAAGTCAGACTTTTACTGGGGAAGGTGCCCCTGTGTCAGCCTTTGGTGAAAGTGGGACAACGACTGCGGGACCGAGCCGGCGCGAGAGGGACATGGCGGACACAAGCATCCAATACGAAGACGGCTGGGACGGGATCAGGACCTTCCCCTTCCCCGTCGATCTCAGCGTCGGGGGCGTAGGCATGCAGGTCGGCCCGATGGGGCCCGGCCGCACCTGGCACGCGGAGGACCCGATCGAGCGCGTCCACCGCATCGACTTCCACGCGGTCATGCTGATCCGCGGCGACCCCGTCAGGCACATGGTCGACTTCACCGAGTACGAGGTCCGCGCCGGCGAGCTCCTGTGGATCCGCCCGGGCCAGGTCCACCGCTTCTCCGCGACGGCGGCCTATCGCGGAACCGCCCTGATCATGCAGCCCGGCTTCCTGCCCCGAGCCGTCGTCGAGGCGACCGGCCTCTACCGCTACGACCTGCCGCCCCTGCTGAGACCCGGCCCGGCCCAGCTCGCCGCGCTGGAGAACTCCCTCGCCCAGCTGGAGCGCGAGTACGTCGACACGGGCACCCTGCCGCCCAGCCTGCACACCTCGGTGCTGCGGCACACCCTGGCGGCGTTCCTGCTCCGGCTCGCCCACCTCGCGGCCACCTCCGCCGACGCGGCACGCGAACAGGCCGACACCACCTTCACCCTCTTCCGCGAGGCGGTCGAGAAGGGCTTCGCCACCAACCACAGCGTCAGCGCCTACGCCGACGCGCTCGGCTACTCCCGCCGCACGCTCGTCCGCGCGGTCCGCGCCGCGACGGGCGAGACGCCGAAGGGGTTCATCGACAAACGGGTCGTCCTGGAGGCGAAGCGGCTGCTGGCCCACACGGACATGCCGATCGGCCGCATCGGCGCCGCCGTGGGCTTTCCGGACGCGGCCAACTTCTCCAAGTTCTTCCACCAGCACACGGGGGCGACGCCGGTGGGGTTCCGGGCGGAGTTGCGCTGAGCGCTCCGCTGGAAGAGCTGTGATGTATCTGCGGGCCGGTGGGGGCTGGTCGCGCAGTTCCCCGCGCCCCTTTGGGGCGCCGCCTTGGAGGGGCGGGCCGCCCATGCCGGACGCGGCGCCCGGGGAGCCGTAAGAGTTCCGTCATCTCCG
>NZ_JBFAHW010000096.1:0-40957 GCF_040654355.1 Streptomyces sp. NPDC050704
CAGACCCCGTGGGGCATGTGGTCGGGTGCGGGTGGGTGGGGGCTGGTCGCGCAGTTCCCCGCGCCCCTGGAGGGCGGGCTGCGCCCTGCCCTCCAGCCCGGGCACCCTCAGCCCGTCCGGCGTTTGAGGACGAGGCCGATCAACGGAAGAAACCCGAGGGTCGGCCCCCGGAGGGACTTCGGGGTGATCCGTGGGTGAACACGCGTCCGGATGGTCAGGATGGAGACATGGGATTCCAAGTCGACTCCGAGGCCGGGCGCCTGCGCCGCGTCATCCTGCACCGGCCGGATCTTGAGCTCAAAAGGCTCACCCCCAGCAACAAGGACGCCCTGCTCTTCGACGACGTGCTCTGGGTACGCCGGGCCCGCGCCGAGCACGACGGCTTCGCGGACGTGCTGCGCGACCGCGGCGTCACCGTCCACCTCTTCGGTGACCTGCTGACCGAGGCCCTGGCGATCCCGGTGGCCCGCTCACTCGTACTGGACCGGGTCTTCGACGAGAAGGAGTACGGGCCGCTGGCCACCGACCACCTCCGGGCCGCCTTCGAGACGCTGCCCGCGCCCGAACTGGCCGAGCTGCTCATCGGCGGGATGACCAAGCGGGAGTTCCTGGACGCGCACCCGGAGCCGACATCCGTGCGCTTCCACGTCATGGACCTCGACGACTTCCTGCTCAGACCGCTGCCCAACCACCTCTTCACCCGGGACACCTCCGCCTGGATCTACGACGGTGTCTCCATCAACGCGATGCGCTGGCCGGCGCGGCAGCGCGAGACCGTGCACTTCGAGGCGATCTACCGGCACCATCCGCTCTTCCGGGACGAGACCTTCCACCTCTGGTCGGAGGGTCAGGCCGACTACCCGTCCACCATCGAGGGCGGCGACGTGCTGGTGATCGGCAACGGAGCCGTGCTCATCGGCATGAGCGAGCGGACGACACCCCAGGCCGTGGAGATGCTCGCGCACAAGCTGTTCGCCGCTGGGTCGGCGGAGACGATCGTGGCGCTCGACATGCCGAAGAAGCGGGCCCTCATGCATCTCGACACGGTGATGACGATGGTCGACGGCGACACCTTCACGCAGTACGCGGGGCTAGGCATGCTCCGCTCGTACACCATCGAACCGGGCGTCGGGGACAAGGAGTTGAAGGTCACCGACCATCCGGCGGAGCACATGCACCGGGCGATCGCGGCGGCCCTCGGGCTCGACCGGATCCGGGTGCTCACCGCCACCCAGGACGTGCACGCCGCCGAGCGCGAGCAGTGGGACGACGGCTGCAACGTCCTCGCGGTCGAGCCGGGCGTCGTGGTCGCGTACGAGCGGAACGCGACCACGAACACGCACCTGCGCAAGCAGGGCATCGAGGTGATCGAGATCCCGGGGAGCGAGCTGGGGCGGGGGCGGGGCGGACCGCGCTGTATGAGCTGTCCGGTGGAGCGGGACCCCGTCGGCTGAGCGGAACGGGGATCCGGGGACCATCCGGGGACCGACCGTGGCTCGGCACAGCCCTGCGTCCCTGCCTCTGAAGGGCGGCCCTGGTGTGTCCGTTCGAACACGGGGCCGTATAGAAATGTGGAGCGTCGTATAGAATTCCAAGCGTCCCTGTTTACATGACCCTGGAGCGCCCTCATGGCGACTGTCCCGCACGCCCTCGCCGGCCGCCATTTCCTGAAGGAGCTGGACTTCACGGAAGACGAGTTCCGCGGCCTGATCGAGCTTGCCGCCGAGCTGAAGGCGGCGAAGCGGGCCGGGGCGGAGACCCGGTATCTGGGGGGCCGGAACATCGCGCTGATCTTCGAGAAGACCTCGACGCGCACCCGCTGCGCGTTCGAGGTCGCGGCCGCGGACCAGGGTGCGTCGACCACGTATCTCGACCCGTCGGGCTCGCAGATAGGGCACAAGGAGTCCGTGAAGGACACCGCGCGGGTGCTCGGCCGGATGTTCGACGCGATCGAGTACCGCGGTGACAGCCAGGAGAGCGTGGAGGAGCTGGCCGCCCACGCCGGCGTGCCCGTCTACAACGGTCTGACCGCCGACTGGCATCCGACGCAGATGCTCGCCGACGTGCTCACGATGACCGAGCACACCACCAAGCCGCTGAGCGGGATCGCCTTCGCCTACCTGGGCGACGCCCGCCTCAACATGGGCAACTCGTACCTGATCACCGGCGCGCTGCTCGGCATGGACGTACGGATCGTCGCGCCGAAGGCCTACTGGCCCGCCGAGCCGATCGTGACGCGGGCGCGTGAGCTCGCCGTGCGCAGTGGGGCGCGGGTCACGCTCACCGAGGACCTCGCCAAGGGTGTCGCGGGCGTCGACTTCGTGGCCACCGACGTCTGGGTCTCCATGGGGGAGCCCAAGGAGGTCTGGGACGAGCGTATCGAGGCCCTCGGTCCGTACGCCGTGACGATGGACGTCCTGCGGGCCACCGGCAACGCCGACGTCAGGTTCCTGCACTGCCTGCCGGCCTTCCATGACCTGGGTACCAAGGTCGGCCGCGAGATCCACGAGCGGCACGGGCTGGAGTCCCTGGAGGTCACCGACGAGGTCTTCGAGTCGGCCCACTCGGTCGTCTTCGACGAGGCGGAGAACCGGTTGCACACGATCAAGGCGGTCCTGGTCGCGACCCTGGCCTGACCGGCAGGGGCCCTACTGGGGCCTTCGCTGTCTCGGTACCACCGGCAGTCTGAACCAGACCGCCTTGCCGGACTCGGTCGGCCGGTGCCCGCAGGACGAGCTGAGTGTGCGGATCAGGAGCAGCCCGCGGCCGTGCTCCTGCCAGGGGTCGGGCTCGCCCGACGGGTCGGGGACCGTGAGGTCGCCGGGCGGCGACGGGTCTGGGTCGTGCACCTCGACCTGACAGCCGGACGGCAGCAGCTCCACGACCAGCTCTATGGGCGCCTCGCCCTTGGTGTGCTCCACGGCGTTGGCCACCAGCTCGGCGGTGAGCAGCTCGGCGGTGTCGCTGTCGGCGGCGTGCTCGATCTCGGCGAGTGCTGTACGGACCAGGGCGCGGGCGACGGGCACGGCCGCGGCGGTGTGCGGCAGGGCGATACGCCAGGAGGCTGGGGCGTGGGGCTCGTGCAAGGCGGGTCCGTTCATGGAGCAGGAAGTCCTGCTTTCAACAATAGGAATAATACGACGTGGCCGGAAAGAGCTGCTCGTCGGGCTTTTTTCGGGACGTTCGGCCCGGTATCAGGGTGCGTACCCAGCTGAACGGCCCGGCTCCCGCGGTCTGCTCCCGCCGTTACGGGCCTATCGCCGAGTCGTGACTCCGTGACCGGTCTCTGTGTCTGGACTGTGTGCGACCGGAATGTGTGGAGCCGGACCGTGTGTAACCGGACCGTGTGTGGCCGGACTGCGTGACAGGTCTATCGCGCACTCATGACGACAGTCACGGATGGGTGATAACTTCGTGAGTGCAGCACGACCGACGCCCCCGCCCGAGGAGGCCGCACGTCATGAGTCCCTTCACCGGCTCCGCGACCCGCACGTCCGACTGGCGGCATCTGCGCTGCGAGCTCGTCGACGGGGTCGCCACGGTCACCCTGAACCGCCCCGAGAAGCTGAACGCGCTCACCTTCGGCGCGTACGCCGACCTGCGCGACCTGCTCGCCGAGCTGTCCCGGGAGCGGTCCGTGCGCGCCCTGGTGCTGGCCGGTGAGGGGCGCGGTTTCTGCTCCGGCGGGGACGTCGACGAGATCATCGGCGCGACCCTGGCCATGGACACGTCCCAGCTGCTCGACTTCAACCGGATGACCGGGCAGGTCGTGCGGGCCGTACGGGAGTGCCCCTTCCCGGTGATCGCGGCGGTGCACGGGGTGGCGGCGGGCGCGGGTGCGGTGCTCGCCCTGGCGGCCGACTTCCGGGTGGCCGATCCGAGCGCGCGCTTCTCCTTCCTCTTCACGCGGGTCGGCCTTTCCGGCGGCGACATGGGCGCCGCGTATCTGCTGCCCCGGGTCGTCGGGCTCGGACACGCGACGCGGCTGCTGATGCTGGGCGAACCGGTGCGGGCACCCGAGGCCGAGCGGATCGGGCTGGTCAGCGAGCTGACGGACGAGGGACGGGCGGACGTGGCCGCGCAGGCGCTGGCCCGCCGTCTCGCCGAGGGCCCGGCCCTCGCGTACGCCCAGACGAAGGCCCTCCTCACCGCCGAACTGGACATGCCGCTCGCCGCGAGCGTGGAACTGGACGCCGCCACCCAGGCTCTGCTCATGAACGGCGAGGACTACGCGGAGTTCCACGCGGCGTTCAAGGACAAGCGACCTCCCAAGTGGAGAGGGCGGTAACTGTGTCCACCTCAGAGGCGCGGGGCGGTGTCGATATGCGGCTCCGCCGCGGGGAGCGCGCGGCCCCCACCGGCCCGCAGCCGCTCAAGACGCCCAGCCACCTCCGACGCATCGCCATCATCGGCGGCGGCCCCGGCGGCCTCTACGCCGCCGCCCTCCTCAAACGCCTCGACCCGGCCCGCGAGATCACCGTCTGGGAGCGCAACGCCCCCGACGACACCTTCGGCTTCGGCGTCGTCCTCTCCGACGAGACGCTCGGCGGCATCGAGCACGCCGACCCGGTCGTGTACGCGGCCCTGCGGGACGAGTTCGTGCGCTGGGACGACATCGACATCGTGCACCGGGGCACACGGCACACCTCCGGCGGCCACGGTTTCGCGGCTCTCGGCCGGCGCAGACTCCTGGAGATCCTGCACGAGCGGTGCCGTTCGCTCGGGGTCGAGCTGCGGTTCCGTACGGAGGCGCCGTCCCCGGAACGGCTCTCGGAGACGTACGACCTCGTCGTCGCGGCGGACGGTGTCAACAGCACCACCCGCGAGGCGCACACCGATGTGTTCAGGCCACATGTGGTCACCCACCGGTGCCGCTATATCTGGCTGGCCGCCGACTTCGCCTTCGACGCGTTCCGCTTCGAGATCGCGGAGACCGAGCACGGTGTGGCGCAGCTGCACGGCTATCCGTACGCGGCCGACGCCTCCACCGTCATCGTCGAGATGCGCGAGGAGGTGTGGCAGGCGGCCGGGTTCGCGGAGCTCGACGAGCAGGCGTCCGCCGAGCAGTGCGCCAAGATCTTCGCGGACGCGCTCGGCGGACGGCCGCTCAGGTCCAACAAATCCGCCTGGATCAACTTCAGGACCGTCGTCAACGAACGCTGGTCGCACGGGAACACGGTTCTGCTCGGGGACGCCGCACACACCGCGCACTTCTCCATCGGCTCCGGTACGAAGCTGGCGGTGGAGGACGCCCTGGCGCTGGCCGCCTGTCTGGAGGAGCACGCCGAACTGCCGGCGGCCCTCGCCGCGTACGAGGCGGAGCGGCGCCCCGTCGTCGCCTCCACCCAGCGGGCGGCGCGCGCGAGCCTGGAGTGGTTCGAGAACCTGCCGCTCTATCTGGACCAGCCCGCCCGGCAGTTCGCCTTCAACCTGCTCACCCGCAGCCGCCGGGTCACGCACGACAACCTGCGGCTGCGCGACGCGCACTTCACCGCGAGTGTGGAGCGCGAGTTCGGCTGCCCGCCCGGTACGCCGCCGATGTTCACGCCGTTCCGGCTGCGCGGGCTGACCCTACGCAACCGTGTCGTCGTCTCGCCCATGGACATGTACTCGGCCGTGGACGGTGTGCCCGGCGACTTCCACCTGGTCCACCTGGGCGCGCGGGCACTGGGCGGTGCCGGGCTCGTGATGACCGAGATGGTGTGCGTGAGTCCGGAGGGCCGGATCACACCGGGCTGCGCCGGGCTCTACACCGGTCAGCAGACCGAGGCCTGGCGGCGGATCACCGAATTCGTGCATGCCCGGGCGCCGGGTACCGCCATCGGCGTGCAGCTCGGCCACTCCGGACGCAAGGGCTCGACCAAGCTGATGTGGGAGGGCATGGACGAGCCGCTGGAGGAGGGCAACTGGCCGCTCGTGGCCGCGTCCCCGATCCCGTACAAGCCGGAGAGCCAGACGCCCCATGAGCTGACGGCGTCTCAACTCGCTGACATCCGTGAGCAGTTCGCCGCCGCGGCCTGGCGGGCCACCCGCTGCGGCTTCGATCTGCTCGAACTGCACTGTGCGCACGGCTACTTGCTGTCCGGTTTCCTGTCCCCGCTGACCAACCGGCGGACGGACGCGTACGGCGGGACCCCGGAGAACAGGCTGCGCTTCCCGCTCGAAGTCCTCGACGCCGTACGGGCCGTATGGCCCGAGGACCGGCCGTTGACCGTGCGCGTCTCCGCCACCGACTGGGCCGAAGGCGGCACCACCGGCGACGACGCCGTCGCGATCGCCCGTGCCTTCGCCGCGCACGGCGCCGACGCGATCGACGTCTCGACGGGGCAGGTGGTGGCGGACGAACGGCCGGAGTACGGTCGCTCCTACCAGACGCCGTACGCCGACCGGATCCGCAACGAGACCGGCATCCCGGTGATCGCCGTCGGCGCGATCTCCTCCTGGGACGACGTCAACTCCCTGATCCTGGCAGGGCGTACGGACCTGTGTGCCCTCGCCCGGCCGCACCTGTACGACCCGCACTGGACCGTGCACGCGGCGGCCGAGCAGGGTTACACGGGGCCGGGGGTCGAGTGGCCCGCGCCCTACCGCGCGGGCAGCCGGCGTCCACAGACGGGACGCACGGACGCCCCCAAACCCCGGCTCACACTGGGGACTTGACCAGCTTCGAGAGCGTGCGGGCGCGTTCGGCGGATGCCGGGGCCGTCGACGGGCTCATACGAGCCCCCTGGCCGCCAGTACCGCGTGCACCGAGCCCGCCGACTCCTCCGGCGTCTGCGACTGCGTCGCCAGCGTGACGGCCGGGTCCAGCGGCGGCTCGTACGGGTCGTCGACACCGGTGAGGCCGGTCAGCATGCCCGCCGCCTGCCGCGCGTACAGCCCCTTCACGTCCCGCTCGCCGCACACCTCGACCGGCGTCGCGACATGCACCTCGATGTACGGCGTCCCGCTGGCCTCGTGCCGCTTGCGCACCGCCTCGCGGCTGTCGGCGTACGGCGCGATGACCGGCACCAGGGCCAGCACCCCGTTGCGGGCGAGGACTTCGGCGACCAGGCCGATGCGCTGCACGTTGGTGTCGCGGTCCTCGCGGCTGAAGCCGAGGCCCGCGGAGAGGAAGCGGCGGACCTCGTCGCCGTCGAGGACCTCCACCCGGTGGCCCTCGGACCGCAGCCGGCCGGCGAGGAAGCGGGCGACCGTCGTCTTGCCCGCGCTCGGCAGCCCGGTGAGCCAGATCGTGGCCCCCTGAGCCTTGGGCGTGCTGGTCATGCCTGCGGTCCTTTCGCGGCGCCCGCGGGGCGGTGCCGTTGTCCGGAACGGTCGTTGAGCCCGTGAGGTTCGTGCTGCCCGTGCAGTTCCCTGAAGAGGGCCTCCCAGCGCGGGTGCACGGCGTCCGGGCCGTACGAAGCCGCCGTCAGCACGGCCGCGACGCCCATGTCGGCGCGCAGCGCCCGGTCGCCCATCAGCTTGCCCATGGCCTCGGCGAGCGCGTCGGGGTCCTCCGGCGGAACCAGCAGACCGTCGACCCCGTGGGTGAGCACGTCCGACGGGCCGGTGGGACAGTCGAAGCTCACCACGGGCAACGAGTGGCTCATCGCCTCGATCATCACCATCGGCAGCCCCTCGAAGCGCGAACTGAGCACGTAGAAGGAGGCCTTGGCGAGTTCGTCGTCGAGCCGGTCCGAATGACCCATCAGGAACACGTGGTTGTAGAGGTGGTGCTCCTCGATGAGCGTGCGCAGCTCGCACTTCTTCTCGCCGCTGCCGTAGATGCGCAACTGCCAGTCGGGGTACGTCTCGACGAGCTTCGCCCACGCCGGGATCAGCAGGTCGAAGCCCTTCTGCGGGAAGAGCCGGCCGGCCGCCACCGCGATCTTCGACCGGTGGTCGGAGGGGACCTGGTCGAGGGAGTGCACGGCGTTGGGGATGTGGACGATCCGGGTGCCGGGCAGCAGCTCCTCGTACTCCCGGCGGTCCCGTTCCGTCAGGACGGCGACCGCGTCGAAGCGGGGGTAGGTCTCCTGGATGCGCTGCCGTACATCGGGCTTGTGGGCGGCGTGGTTCATGTGTTCCTGCGCGATCCGCAGCACGCCGCCCGTCGCGTACCGCGCGGCAAGGAAGTTGAGGGCGGGCCGCGTGGTCACCAGGACACCGTCCCGCAGCGCGGACAGGTACGCGATCAGCCGCCGCTCGACGTACCGGTCGAAGTGGCGGTAGCCGAACTCGCCCTTCGGGATGTGCCGCGCGGGGTGCTCGGCCAGCCGTCCGCGGCGCCAGTCCTGCCAGCGGCCGACGATGCCCGACGGCGGGATGTACGCCCCTTCGCGCAGGTCGACGACCGTGGAGACCGTCACCCGCGGGTCGAGCGGGAACTGGATGTCGTCCCGGCGGCGCAGCGCGCTCACCAGCTCGACCTCCCAGCCCGCCCGGACCAGGGAGTTGGCCTGGTTCAGCACGGTGCGGATGGTGCCGCCGCGGCCGTAGGCGTGCAGGAGCAGGTAGCGGATCTTCGGTCGCCGCTGGGTCTGCCGGCTCTGCCCGGTCTGTCGGGTCGGCTCGCTCTGCCGGATCTGATGGACGGTCATGTGCTGGCTCCTGTGCGGCACTCCAGTGAAAGGTTGTCCTTCACCGTGTAGTACGGACGCACGCCGAGGCCGTGTACCCGCTGTTCCGGAAAGACCATGATCTTCTTCTTGCCGTGGATGTCGTCGAGCCGGCGCCCGGCCCGCAACTCCGTCTCGCCATCAGTGAGATGGATGTCCCACTCTTCCAGCTCTGCGGCGTCGGCCACCACCAGATCCGCGATGGGCAGCTCGCCCTCGAACCGGTCGCCCTTCACCTGCGCGGGGTAGCCCAGCCGGTGGCCGGCGTGACCCCGGCGGACGAGCAGCAGCCGCCAGTCGCCGTCGGTGGGCCGCCCGTGGATGTGCCCGACGAGCCGGACGCGCCCGTCGCGCGGCCAGACCTCGGCTATCTCGGCGTACGGTTTCACGAGCTGTAGCCCCAGGCCCCGCACATCGGCCGCAGGATCTCCGGGATCTCGTCCTCGCCGGGCAGCGCGCGCCCGGTCTGCACCCGGCCGGTACGGATCTTGTCCCGCCAGTCGCCGAGCCCCTTCACGACCTGGGTGTCGTCCTTCTCGCCGTAGTCGAGCATCGACGGCTCGAAGTCCACGGCCAGGAAGTCGCAGAGCCGGCGCATCTCCTTCTCGGGACCGGCGGTGATGTCCTCGTAGCGCACGGTGTGGCCGCCGGTGATCCCCTTGCGGGCGTTGTCTACGGCCTTCATGTAGCGCAGCGCGTCGGCCGCGGCCTCGTCGAAGCTGCGCTTGCCGGGGTCGCCCTCGTGCCAGGACCGGGCGATGGACACCGGGTGGCGGAGCAGGAAGACGAAGCGTGCGTCGGGCCAGCAGTCCCTGATGCGCCGGTACACGAACGCGTTGCTCGGCGTCTTCTCGACGAGGAAGTCCTTGCCGGACCTGACCAGCTCGCGGTGGAGCACGCGGTCCCACAGGAGGTGTTCCAGGTCGCCGCGCTCCAGGTCGAGGGCGCTCATGGCGCGCTGCGACAGCTTGCTGCCGAAGTCGACCTCCAGGCGGCGGATGTGCAGCTCGTGCGGGGAGAACAGCCGGGAGTGCGCGTTCAGGAGCATCCGCAGCAGGGTCGAGCCGGAGCGCACGGGCGACATGATGAAGACCGGCTGCCGCAGCAGCCGGTCCGTCGCGAGGTCCTCGGGGGCCGGGCACCGGTACACCGGCGTGGGCCGCTTGCCGGCTTTCGCGGCCACGGCCTTCTTCGGCCGGGGCGGCGGCGCGCCGGCTGCGGCCCTACGCACCTGGAGGCCGGTGGTGGCGGAGAGCGCCCGGTTCAGACTGCGCATCAGACTCATGCGGCACGACGCTAGGTAAGGATTATGAGAAGAGGGCCGGAGCAGCCTGAGCGTTCCCTTAGCGCCCTTGAATGTGCCCGACATCACATGACTTCAGGTTTCGGACGGCCTCTCCGGCGCGCCCGCGAAGGCCGCCCCCGCGTCCCGCAGCCGCTCGTGCAGTGCCCGGAAGACGGCCGCCGAGCGGGCGCCCGGCCAGTCCCGCGGCAGCAGCGCGGGCGGCAGCCCGGGATCGGCGTACGGGAGGTGGCGCCAGGAGTCCAGGGCGAGCAGGTAGTCGCGGTACGCCTCCTCCGGAGGAGTGTCGGTCCGCGCCTCCCAGGCGTGCAGCACGCGCGCGTGGCGGTCGAGAAACGCCTCGTGCTGCTTGGCGATCGCGGCCAGGTCCCACCAGCGGGCGACCGCCTCGGCCGTCGCCGCGAAGCCCAGGTGCTCGCCGCGGAACAGCTCCACGTACGCGTCGAGACGCAGCCGTTCCAACGTGTGGCGGGTCTCTTCGTAGAGGCGCGCCGGTGCCAGCCACACCCCGGGGGCGGCCGTTCCGAAACCGAGCCCCGCGAGCCGGGAGCGCAGTACGTGACGTTTCTGCCGCTCGGACTCCGGCACGGAGAACACGGCGAGCACCCAGCCGTCGTCCTTGGGGGGCGAGGCCGCGTAGACCCGGCGGTCGCCGTCGTCGAGGAGCTGGCGCGCGTCCGGCGACAGTACGTACCCGGCCGCGCCCGTCGCCGTACGCGCCGGCCGGAGCAGCCCGCGGCGTTTGAGCCGGGACACCGACGACCGCACCGCGGGTGCGTCCACGCCGACCGCGGCGAGGAGGCGAATCAGTTCGGCTACGGGTACGGGGCCAGGGGTGAAGCGGCCGTACGCGCCGTAGAGGGTGACGATGAGGGACCGGGGGGCGTGCTGCTCGGACACGTTGATCATTCTAGGTCGTCGGCGTCACGCGGGATCGCTTTCCGGGGGCAGGGGATCACTTTCCGTTCGTACGGAAACCCCTGCCGCACGTGCCGGGTTGACGTCCGCCCGCAGCCGGAACCGCTGCAGCTTCCCCGTCGCCGTACGCGGCAGCGCGTCCAGGAAGGCGATCTCGCGCGGGCATTTGTACGGCGCCAGTTCGGACTTGACGAAGGCGCGCAGCGCGTCGGCGTCCTGGCGGGCCCCGGCCCGCAGCACCGCGTACGCGACCACGGCCTGGCCGCGTGACGCGTCGGGCCGTCCCACGACCGCCGCCTCGACCACGTCCGGGTGACGCAGGAGCGCGTCCTCGACCTCCGGGCCCGCGATGTTGTACCCGGCGGAAATGATCATGTCGTCCGCGCGGGCCACGTACCGGAAGTAGCCGTCGGGGTCGCGGACATAGGTGTCCCCGGTGATGTTCCAGCCGTCGCGTACGTACTCCCGCTGTCGTGGGTCGGCGAGGTAGCGGCAGCCGACCGGGCCCCGTACCGCGAGCAGCCCGGGTGTGCCGTCGGGTACGGGCTCACCGGAATCGTCGACCACGCGCGCGTGCCACCCCGGTACGGGGACGCCCGTGGTGCCGGGGCGGATGTGTTCGTCGGCCGCGGAGATGAAGATGTGCAGCAGCTCGGTGGCGCCGATGCCGTTGATGACGCGCAGGCCGGTGCGCTCGTGCCAGGCCTGCCAGGTGGCGGCGGGGAGGTTCTCGCCCGCCGAGACGCAGCGGCGCAGCGACGAGGTGTCGTACGCGTCCAGCTCCGCCAGCATCGCGCGGTACGCCGTCGGCGCGGTGAACAGCACCGAGACGCGGTGCTCGGCGATCGCGGGCAACAGCTGCCTGGGGCCCGCCTGTTCCAGCAGCAGCGCGCTGGCGCCGGCGCGCATCGGGAAGATCACCAGACCGCCGAGCCCGAAGGTGAAGCCCAGTGGGGGACTGCCCGCGAAGACGTCGTCGGCATGTGGCCGCAGGACATGCTTCGAGAAGGTGTCCGCTGTCGCCAGCACATCACGGTGGAAGTGCATACAGCCCTTGGGGCGGCCGGTGGTGCCGGACGTGAACGCGATCAGCGCCACGTCGTCGGCCGCGGTCTCCACGGCGGCGAAGGGCTCGTCGGGCGCGTCGCGGCGCAGCAGGTCGTCGGGGGCGTCTCCGCCGTACGTGGTGATCCGCAGCCCGGGGACCTCCGCCTTCGCCAGGTCGTCCACGGCCCGGATGTCGCACAGGGCGTGCCCGACCCGGGCGATCTCGCACATCGTGGCCAGCTCGTGGGGGCGCTGCTGGGCGAGGACCGTGACGGCGACCGCGCCCGCCTTCAGGACGGCCAGCCAGCACGCGGCCAGCCAGGGCGTCGTGGGGCCGCGCAGGAGGACCCGGTTGCCGGGTACCACGCCGAGGTCGGCGGTCAGGACGTGCGCGATCCGATCCACGCGGGTGCGCAGTTCGCCGTACGTCCACACGTCACCGGACGCCGTACGGAAGACCGGGCGGTCCGGGGACGTGTCGGCGAGGAGTTCCGCGGCGCAGTTGAGCCGCTCGGGGTAGCGCAGCTCGGGGAGGTCGAAGCGGAGCTCCGGCCACTGGTCTGGGGGCGGGAGGTGGTCGCGCGGGAAGGTGTCGACGTGGGCGCCGGTCGTGGTGGCGGCCGTCGTGCCGACCGTGGCGCCGGTCGGCGTGGTGGCCGCGTTCACCGGGACGTAATCGTTCGCGTAAGCGTTTACGTCGGCCGAGGTCGTCGGCCGCCCGGCATTCGTGGGCTCCCTGGGCTCCGTGGGGTCGCTCGGGTCCATGGCGGTTCGCCCCCTTTGTCGTGGTGGGCTCGCACAAGGAGCGTATCGTGTTGGTGACGACAGTCAACGGTCCGCGATAGCCTCGCAGTGCAGCCCGACAGGGGAGAGGGGACCGGTTATGCCCGCATTCTCGCTCGATCCGGCACAGACCGCCTGGTGCGCGGAGCTGCGCGCACTCGCCGCGGACCGGCTGCGCCCACTGGCCGAGAAGGGTGAACCGGGCCACGTCAACCGCCCACTCGTCGCCGAACTCGGCCGACTCGGACTCCTCGATCGCCTGTTCACCTCCGGCGCGCTCGACCTGTGTCTGATGCGGGAGTCCCTCGCGTACGCCTGCACCGAGGCCGAGACGGCCCTCGCTCTCCAGGGACTGGGCGCGCACCCCGTCCACGCGTACGGCAGCCCGGCCCAGCGCGAGCACTGGCTGCCGCGGGTGATCGAGGGCAGCGCGGTGGCGGCCTTCGCACTGAGCGAGCCGGGGGCGGGATCGGACGCGGCGGCGCTCGCCCTGCGGGCGGAACCGGTCGCCCAGCCCTCCGGCCTGCCCGGCTTGTCCGGCCTGTCGAGCGCCGAGCCCGACGGCACCCGTCGCTGGCGGCTCACCGGGGAGAAGTGCTGGATCTCCAACGCCCCCGAGGCCGACTTCTACACCGTCTTCGCGCGCACCGACCCCGACGCCGGCGCCCGCGGCGTGACCGCCTTCCTCGTCCCCGCCGACCGGCCCGGTCTCACCGGCTCGCCTCTCGACATGCTCTCCCCGCACCCGATCGGCGCCCTCGCCTTCGACGCCGTCCCGGTGACGGCGGACGACGTACTCGGGGAGCCCGGCCGCGGGTTCCGGGTCGCGATGAGCACGCTCAACCTGTTCCGGCCGAGCGTCGGCGCGTTCGCGGTCGGTATGGCACGGGCCGCGCTGGACGCCACGCTCACGCATACGGACCAACGCCAGGCGTTCGGCGGCAGGTTGAGGGACCTTCAGACAGTGGCCCACCAGGTCGCGGAGATGGCCCTGCGCACAGAGGCGGCCCGGCTGATGGTGTACGCGGCAGCGGCGGCGTACGACGAAGGTGTGCCGGATGTGCCGAAGCGGGCGGCGATGGCGAAGCTGCTGGCCACCGAGACCGCCCAGTACGTGGTCGACGCGGCCGTGCAACTGCACGGCGCCCGCGCCCTGCGCCGCGGCCATCTGCTCGAACACCTCTACCGCGAGGTACGCGCGCCACGGATCTACGAGGGTGCGAGCGAGGTCCAACGGGCCGTCATCGCGAAGGAGTTGTACGCCACGATCACCGAGGATCCGGCACGACCACCGAAGGGTCGCGATGATCACCGAGGAGTCGGGGATGACCGGAGTCGGGATGACCACTGAGGAGCCGCGATGACCATCGAGCGCGTCAATCCGCCCGAGCTCTCCCCGCCCACCGGCTTCTCGCATGCCGTCACCGCCACCGGCTCCCGCCTGGTCTTCCTCGCGGGTCAGACGGCACTCGACACGGACGGAAAGATCGTCGGCTCCACGCTCCCCTTGCAGTTCGAGCGGGCCCTGGCCAATCTCCTCATCGCCCTGCACGCGGCCGGCGGCGTCCCGTCCGATCTCGTCCGGGTCACCGTCTACACCACGGATGTCGACGACTACCGCGGCCACGCCCCCGAACTCGGGCGTATCTGGCGGCGGTTGGCCGGACGCGATTACCCCGCGATGGCGGTGATCGGGGTGGTCCGGCTCTGGGACGGTCAGGCGCTGGTGGAACTCGACGGAGTCGCCGTACCGGCCTGACCGTGCGACCGAAGGTGCGTCAGGCCGCGACGGCCAGCTGCTCGACCGGCACGCGGTGCGGGGCGACGACCCGGCCGTCGGGCAGCAGCTCACCGGTGTCGTCGAAGACGATCGCGCCGTCGCACAGCAGGTACCAGCCCTGCTCGGGGTGCGAGGCGACGATGTGCGCGTCGCTGTGGGAGCGCCGGGACCGGTCGGAGCGGTCGGAGAAGTCGGCGGACGGGCACGAAGACCGGTGGGAACACATGGTGTACCTCCACGTGCGATGGGTTCGGGCGGCGTCGTCGTCGCCTCGCATAGATAGACCATGCGCCCGGCGAGAACTCATCGGAACAGCCGGGAGGGAAGCGTGACAACACGCGGACAACACTCGGACGCGCCCAAGACGGTCGGTGCGGACTCGCCACCAAAGGGGTGACGATCACGCCCGCGGCCGCACCGGACCGGTACCTGTGGAGACCCCCACCCCCAGGAGGTACTCCGATGCCATCGCGCCAGGTCATGAGCGCAGCCGCGGGCGCCGCGCTGCTGCTGTTCGCCGCCCCGTCCGCGCTCGCCCTGTCCGAGTCGTCCGCGTCCGCCGCGCCGACCGCGTCCGTCGACCCGTACGAGACGGTGACAGTCGACCCGACGGGCCAGGTCGCCGCGGACGGCACCGTCACCCTCTCCGGCACCTACCGCTGTACCGGCGCCACCGGTCCGGTCTTCGTGAGCTCCTCCCTCGGCCAGGGCGACAGCCGCGTACGCAAGGGAGTCGGCGGGACCGCCGCGCTCTGCGACGGCGCCGAGCACCGCTGGACGAACACCGACCGTACGGAGCCGGGCCGGTTCAAGCCGGGCGCGGCCCGCGTCGAGGCGACGCTGATGGAACTGCGCTCCGGCGGTGGCCTGCCGCTGCCGCACTTTCACGCGTCCCAGCAGCAGGACGTCACGCTGGAGGGGGACGCCACCCCCGTCCAGTGATCCCTGTCCAGTGACCGTCGACTCCCGATTCCAGACTCCCGATTCCCGGCTCCTGCCCAGTGACCGTCGGGGAACGCGCCACCGCCGGGTCCGCCCGTCGAGCCCACGAGCTCGGCGGGCGGACCTGTTTCTCAGGAATCCGCTCTCAGGAATCCGCGCCCCGCGCCAGCCGGCAACCGTCCTCCGCCGCGGGCCCCCGCGCATAGCTGGAGTCCAGCCGGTACACGCCCGCCCGCGGCACGACCAGCTCCGTCCAGGGACCGTTCGGGCGTACGCAGGCACCCGTCGCCCGCAGCCACGGCGAGTACCGGACCCGTACGGTCACCGCCCCGGCGCGCGGCATCTTCAGGACCACGGCCGCCTCGCCCGCCCGCACCACCCGGGCCGGCGTCGAGACGAGCGGCTCCGCGTCCCTGACGCGGTAGATCCGCCAGTGCGCGTCGCGCCAGACGGGCGCCAGCCACTTCTGCCCCGACGTGACCAGGGCGGCCTCGTGCTCGGCGGGGCCGTCGGGCTGTCCGTCGGGCACGACGACGTATCCCACGGCCCAGTGGCGCAGCCAGGCGTGGTAGCGCGGAGCGTCGAGGCCGCCCTCGTAGAACAGCCGACCCCGCTCGACGTCCAACTGCCGGTTCCAGCCCCGCATCAGCTGCGCGTGCGGGGCGAAGAGGGTGGCTTCCCGATGGTTGCGGGCGGGCACCACCTCGACCCGGTCGCGGGCCGCGTGCAACCGGTCGAGTTCCGCGAGCACCCCGCCGGTATGTGTGGCCCAGGCCGGTACGGACGTGGCGACCCGCAGGTCGTTGACGGTCGTCATGGTGGTCCAGACGACCGAGACGGCGAGCGCGAGAGCGAGCGGGCGGGTCCGGTGCACGGCCGCCCGCGCGACGCCGGTGGCGGTGGAGGGGGCGGGGGCGGCACCGGACCGGGCGCTCAGCAGGGCCGCGAGCAGCACGGCGGGTGCGAAGAGCGTGGCCAGCCGCTCCACGTTCGTGCCGATCGGCGAGGGAACCAGACAGGTCAGCACCACCCCGACGGCGTACACGGCCGCCCCGCCCCGGGCCGCTCGCCAGCCGTGGGGTGCCGCCCACCACACGGCGGCGGTCAGGAGCAGCGGCAGGACCGTCCGGCCGACCGCCATGGGCTGCTCGCCCTGGAAGGGGAACAGCACGGTCGTCACGGCACAGACGGCGACGGGCGGTACGGCGAGCACGAGGCACTTGGCGTACCGCCGGTCGAGCAGATACCCGGCCCCGGCGACCAGCAGGAACAGCCCGGCCACCGGGCTGGCCAGGGTGGCGAGCAGCGTGCCCAGGGCGCCCGCGGTGAGCCGGTCCGGCCGTTCCGTCCGGCCGGCCAGGGCGAGGAGGCCCGCGAGTCCGAAGGCCAGTCCGAGGGCGAAGGTGGTGCGTCCCGAGGCGACGTTGGCCCAGAGCCCGAACGCGCCGAGCAGCGCGGGCCACAGCGGCGCCCGGCCGGCGGTCCGCGCCAGCAGGGCGCCCAGCAGCCAGGTGGCGGCCACGCCGGAGAGGACGGAGACGGTACGCACGCCGAGCGCCGCCATCAACGGGGGTGACAGCACGCTGTAGTTGGCGGTGTGCGTGCCGCCGTACCAGAACAGCCCGTAGGCCGTGTCCGGGTTCCGGGCGGCGAAGCCCGCCCAGGCGTACTGGGCGGCGAGGTCGCCGCCGCCCGTCGCGAGAAGGGCGGCCCACACCCCGTACAGGGGGAGGACGGCGAGGACCGCGAGGGCCGGTACGCGACCCGTCAGAAGCCGGGGTTGAAGCCGAAGCCGAAGCCGAAGTCGGAACACCCAGGGTCTGCGGGGCGGCCGGTACGCGGGTGGCCGCCCACTGCCTTCGCGGAGTTCCGGTCCCGGCGGCGGGGCCGGGGCGAGCACGGAGGACGGCTGTACGGGCATGGCGGCTGTTCCCGGGGCAGGACGGGCAGAAGGACCGGAACGGGCTGTCGCGGAGGCCGATGCGGTTCCCGCCGGTGACGTTCACCGTTCGGCCACTGCTCGACGTTCCGGTTCCGGTCCAACGACCTGCCTCCGCGGCCGTCACGTGCCGCGCGTCCGAGGGTTCCTCGGTGAGTTGCCCGGCGGGTGCCTCAGCGCAGGGGATGCAAGGCGGTGAGTTCGGCGGGGCTCTGCCCGGTCACGATCGATTCGGCGAGGAGCTTGCCGCTCAGCGGGCCCAGGGCGATGCCCCACATCCCGTGGCCGCCGCAGACATGGACGCGCGGTGAGCGGGTCGGGCCGACGAGGGGCAGCCCGTCCGCGGTGCAGGGGCGCGGGCCCGCCCACACGTCGGTGCGGCGGGCGAAGTCGGCGCCGGGCAGCATCGGGCGAACCGCGTCGATGACGGCCTGGACCCGGCGCGGGTCCGCGGGCCGGTCCGGATCGGTGAACTCCATCATTCCGGCGACCCTTACGCGGTCGCCCAGCGGCGTGCACACCACGCGCTGGGCGGCGAAGTACGTGGGCCCCGCGGGCAGTCCGTCGGCTGGCAGACTGAAGCTGTAGCCGCGGCCTGACTGGACGGGAGCGCGCACGCCGAAGGGCGCCGCGAGCCGGTTCAGCCAGGCCCCGCTGGCGAGAACCACCACGTCGGCACGGAGTTCCGTACTGCCGGAGCTGCCGGAGCTGCCGGAGCTGCCGGAGCTGCCGGAGCTGCCGGAGCTGCTGGAGCTGCCGGAGCTGCCGGAGCTGGGCGAACCGCTGAAGCCGCCGGAGCCGCCGAAGTCGGGAGAACCGCCCAAGCCTCCTGAGCCGTTGGGTCCACTCGAGTCGGCCGAGCCCCCTGAGCTGCTGGAGCTGGGAGAACTGCTCAAGCTCTCTGAGCCGTTGGGTCCGCCCGAGTCGGCCGAGTCCTCGGAGCTGCTGGAGCTGGGAGAACTGCTCAAGCTCTCTGAGCCGTTGGGTCCACTCGAGTCGGCTGAGTCCTCGGAGCCGCCGGAGCTGGGAGACCTGCCCAAGCCATCTGAGCCGCCGGGTCCGGGAGAACCGGTCAAGCCTCCTGAGCCGTCAGGTCTGCCCGAGCTACCCGTGCCGCCCGAGCTACCCGTGCCGTCCGTGCCGTCCGTGCCGCCCGAGCCTCCTGGGCCGTTGGGTCCGCCCGAGTCGCCCGAGTCGCCCGAGTCGCCCGAGTCGCCCGAGGACTCGGTGCCGAGGACGGCGACCTCGTTTCCGAGGTCCCGTATTCCGGTGACCCGTAGGCCCTCGATGATCTTGCCGCCTCGCTCGCGTACCGCGTCGGCGAGTGCCTCGGCATAGGCCCCCGGGTTGAGGAAGCGCTGGCCGTGCAGGCGTACGGCGGCGTCGGTCCGTTCGGACAGTGCCGGCTCCTGGGCCCGGGCCTCGGCGCCGGTCAGCAGGTCGTAGTCGACGTGCTGGCCGGCCGCGCGCACCGCCTCCAGTTCGGCGGTGAACGGCGCGCGGGCGGCCTCGGTGGTGAAGGCGATCAGGCACGGGTCGCTCGGCCGCGTCGGTTCGGCGACGCCGCCCCGGGCGAGTTCGTCGTACGCGGCGAGCGCCTGCCGGTTCAGCGGGGCCAGCGCGCTCATCGCGACGTGCCAGCGCCGCGGCGTGCAGTTGCGACTGAACGACAGCAGGAACCTGGCCAGCCGCGGATCCGCGCGGGGCGGGATGTAGAGCGGCGAGGAAGGGGAGAGCAGCGTGCGCAACCCCAGCCGCAGGGCGCCCGGTTCGGGCAGCGGCACGGCGAGCGAGGGGGAGAGCCAGCCGGCGTTCCCCCAGGACGCGCCGGCCGCGACGTGCCGGCGGTCGACGACGGTGACCTCGACGCCCGCTTCCTGGAGGAACCAGGCGGTGGCCAGGCCGGTCATGCCGGCGCCGATCACGAGGGCGGTGCGCGGGGGTGCGGCGGTGTCCTGGTGAGGGGTCATGACCGGCTTCCGTCCCTCAGGGCGACGGCCGGCCTGCGCTCGGCGGTCCGCGTCGCCTGCTCGAAGGCGTACCCGGCCGCGAGGACCGCTCGGTCCTGCCGGTGCGGGCCGACCACCTGCAGCCCGACCGGCAGGCCCTCCGGGGTGAAACCGGCCGGCACCGACAGCGCGGGGCAACCGGTGACGGAGATCAGGTAGGCCGAGCGCATCCAGTCCAGGTAGGTCTCCATCGCCGTGCCGTCCACGGAGGCGGGGTACGGGAGCCGGATGTCGAACGGGGCGACCTGACTGACCGGCAGCAGCAGCAGGTCGTACGTCTCGAAGAACTCCCGGACGCGGTGGTAGAGGGCCGTTTGCAGCAGTTGTGCGCGGGCCAGCTCCGGGCCGGTGAGTTTGCGGCCTTCCTCGATGTTCCACACCACATCGGGCGCCATCCGGTGGCGGTGCTCGTCCAGCAGGGCTCCGTAAGCGAGTTCCATCTGCCAGGCGCGCTGGACGAGGAAGACCTCGTCGGCGCCGGACAGGTCCGGGCAGGCCTCCTCGACCTCGCAGCCCAGCGAGGCGAACACCTCGACGGCCGGACCCAGCGCGTCCCGTACCTCGGCGTCGACGGGCACGGCTCCGCCGAGGTCGGCCGACCAGGCCACCCGCAGACCGCGCACCCCGCCGTCCAGGGGCCCGGCGAAGGCGGCGCCCGGCGTCTCCAGGGCCAGCGGGCTGCGCGGGTCGGGGCCCGCGAGCACGGACAGGCCCAGCGCGACGTCCGTCACGGTCCTGGCCATCGGGCCCTTCACCGACAGCTGGCTCCAGGGCGCCTTGTCGGGCCAGGACGGCACCCGGCCGGGGGAGGGGCGCAGCCCGACGACGTTGTTGAAGGAGGCGGGATTGCGCAGCGAGCCACCCGTGTCACTGCCGTCGGCGATCGGCAGCATGCCGGCGGCGAGCGCCGCCCCCGCGCCGCCGCTGCTGCCGCCCGCGCTGCGGGAGAGGTCGTACGGGTTGCGGGTGGGCCCGAACACCTCGTTGACGGTGTGCGAACCCATGCCGAGTTCGGGGACGTTGGTCTTGCCGATGGTGATGGCCCCGGCGTTCTTCAGGCGCTCGACGACCAGGTGGTCCAGGTCGGGGACCCGGTCGGCGAAGATCGGCGAACCGTACGTGGTCCGGATGCCCGCTGTGTCGTGCAGGTCCTTGTGCGCGACGGGCAGCCCGTGCAGCGGGCCGACCTCCGCGCCCGACATCAGCCGCGCGTCGGCCTTGGCCGCTTCCTCCAGGGCCTGCTCGGCGACCAGGGTGACGATGGCGTTCACCGCCGGATTGACGCGTTCGATCTGTTCCAGATGGGCGGTGACGACCTCCCGCGCGGACACCTCGCGGCGCCGGATCGCGGCGGCGAGGTCGGTGGCGGTCCGGAAGCAGAGCTCGTCCGGGCCGGTCACCGTGCCGGCCACCGGGCCGGCTGCGGAGTGCACGGCCTGGTCATCCATGGGGTTCACGAAGGGATTCACGCCTCTCGGATCTCAGAACGTTTCCTTGACCTGCACGACGGCCAGCACCCCGAAGAGGAGGAAGGCGCCGGACAGGAGCACATTCGACATGACCTTGTTGCGGTACAGCGGCTCGATGCCCCGGCGGTTGAGCAGCACCAGCAGCGCCCCGGAGAGCAGGGGCAGGATCAGGGACCCGAAGGCGGCGTACGTCAGCACCAGGGCGACCGGCTTCCCCATGAACGTGACGGCCACCGAGGCCAGCGCGCAGTAGAGAACGAAGGCGCGGAAGGGCCGGCTGTGCTGTGCCATGTGGGGCTCGGCGTCGGACTCCGGGATGCCGCGCATGGTCCGCAGGGAGTCCGCCAGCAGGTAGCACAGGGCGTTGAACCCGCCGACGAGCGCGCTGAGCGTCACGAAGAAGAACGTCGCCAGGAACAGGACGCGGGCCGCGGAGCCGAGGTCCGCGCCGAGCGGGTCGGCGAGTGCGGCGAGACCGTCGTTGCCGCTGATGGTGTTGCCGGTGCCGTAGAGCAGACCCGTGCCCACCACGGTGGTGCAGAGCACGAAGAGGAAGGTGACGGCGTAACTGACCGCCGAGTCCGCGCGCATGACGGGCAGCCAGCTCCGGTGCTGCCAGTTCCGCTCCCGTACCCAGTAGCTGTACGAGGCGATGCCGGCCGTGCCGCCCACACCGCCGATGAGGGCGAGCACCGTCACCACGTCTCCCTCCGGCAGCCTCGGGCGCATGGTGGAGACGAGCCCCGGCAGGTCGTCGACGGTGGCGAGCATGGCCACCGCCAGGACGACCATGCCGAGGAACTTGACGAGGATGAAGACGCTCATCACCCGCTCGAAGAGCGCGTACCGGCCGACGTACACGAGCGCGGCGGACGCCAGCGCGATCGCGATGCCCAGCGGTCGCTGGGGGAGCGCGGGGAACAGCGTGGACAGGGCCAGCGAGGCCACCGAGCTCAGCGCGGCCCCGTAGAGCAGGCCGATGACCAGGACGAAGACGAAGAACGCCGGGGGCAGCCAGCGGCCGACCGACCGCAGGCTCGCGATCACCGTCTGGCCGGTCGCCATGTACAGCCGCCCCACCGACTCGGTGAGCACGAACTTCAGGACGACACCGATGAGGATCGCCCACAGCAGGGCCATCCCGTAGCCGGCGGCGCCCGCGAGGGACGTCACCATGTCCCCGGCGCCCACACTCGCGGCCGCCAGGACCAGGCCGGGGCCCAGCAGAGCCAGTCGCCCTCGCCTGGTGGCGGGGGCCTGTGCGGGTTCAACCGCCGGTTGCCGAAGGGGAGTTCCTTGCGTCGCGGTCACGTCGACCATCTCCGTACGTCGTGATGAGAGCGGGGAGTCATCGGTTCGTGCGGCTCGTTCGGTTCGTGCGGTGGTTCGGGCGGCTCACCGGCAGGCTCGGGCACGATGACGGAAGGGAACAAGATTTTCGGCCAGAGTGACGGAATCGGCCATATGCTTGGTGCAATGGACGCACCGCAGACCGGTCCCGTGGCGGATTCACTGGACCGGCGCATCATCAGCGCACTGCAGATCGACGGCCGGGCCTCCTGGCACCGCGTCGCGGCGGCGCTCGGCGAGGCCGAACGCACGGTCGTCCGCCGCGGCACCCGGCTGCTCGACTCCGGGCTCGTGCGGATCGGGGCCATGCCGCTGCACGGCCGCAGCACGGTGGTCGGGGTGCGCTGCGCCCCGGGGCAGGCGCGGATGGTCGCGAGCGCGCTGACCCGCAGGACCGACTGCGTCTTCACCCATGTGCTGACCGGTTCCCCGGACTGTGTCGCGGAACTGCTCTGCCCGCGGGACCAGCTGGCGAGCCTGGTGATGGACGAACTGCCGGGCCTGCCGGGCATGGTGGAGACGTTCACGCTCCCGGTGCTGCGCCACATCCGGACGATCCGCGAGTGGCACTCCGGTCTGCTCACGGACGAGGAGATCGCCGCGCTGGCGGGCCCGCCCGAGGCGCCCGCCGCGTCCTCCGGTGACGTGATGCCGCCCGGTGACGCGGCCCAGGACCTCTCCCGCCAGGACCGCCTCCTGCTCAACGCGCTGGCCGAGGACGGGCGGTGCACCTACGAGGAGCTCGGCCGGGTCGCGGGGGTGTCCGAGGCCACTGCGCGGCGGCGGCTGGGCGCGCTGCGGCGCGAGGGCCGGGTGCGCATCCGTGCCGTGATCGAGCCGGCGCTGCTCGGGCTGCCGGTGGAGGCGGTACTCCGGGTGCGTACCGCCCCGGCCGACGCCGAGGCGGTGGCGGCGGCGCTGGTGGACAACGTCCATGTGCGGTACGCGAGTTTCGTCACCGGGGAGCACCAGATCCTGGTGCTGGCGGCGCTGCCCAGCGAGTCGGCGCTGTACGACTTCGTCACCCGGGCGCCCTGGCTGCGGGGCGTGGCGTCGGTGGACACCTCGCTCGTCCTCAGCTCACTGAAGCGCGGCGGCATGCTCGCGCGACGGCCGCGGGACTGAGGAACCCGCGACCGACCGGGGGACCGGCGACCGACCGGGGAACCGGCGACCGAGGAACCCGGGCACGGGCCGCCGCACGCGACGCGCGATGCGGCTACACGGCTACCAGGTCACCGGCAGCTCATAGGTGCCGTAGACCAGGCCGTCCTCCTTGAACGGGATCCGCGCCGGCTCGGTGGCCAGGCGCAGCGTGGGGATGCGGCGGAGGAGCGTGCTGTAGACGACCTGGAGTTCCAGCCGGGCCAGCGGCTGGCCCAGGCACTGGTGGATGCCGAAGCTGAAGGTCAGGTGGCGGCGGGCGTCCCGGCGGACGTCGAGCCGTTCGGGCTCCGGGAAGTACTCCGGGTCCCAGTTGGCGGTGGCGCCGGGGAGGATGACGCCCTCTCCCGCCCGGATGGTCCCGCCGCCGATCTCGATGTCCTCCAGGGCCAGCCGGCGGTTGCCGACGTGGATGATGCTCAAGTAACGCAGCAGTTCCTCGACCGCTCCCGCGAGGACCTTCGGGTCGTCGGTGTCCCGGACGACGGCGAGCTGATCGGGGTGCTCCAGCAGGGCGAGGGTGCCCAGCGCGATCATGTTGGCGGTGGTCTCGTGCCCGGCGCCGAGCAGCAGGACGCCCAGCTTGGCGGCCTCGAAGCGGGGCAGGTCGCCGGACGCGACGCGGGTCGCCAGCTCGGAGAGCAGGTCGTCGCCGGGGTCGGCGAGTTTCCGGTCGAGCTGATCCATCAGGTACTTCAGCAGCTCGCCACTGGACTCCCTGGTCTGCTCGGGCGTGGCGTCCCGGCGGAGTCCCACCTCGCTGTTGCGCTGGAAGAACTCGTGGTCCTCGTACGGGACTCCGAGCAGTTCGCAGATCACCAGCGACGGCAGCGGCAGCGCGAGGGCCGCCACCAGGTCGGCGGGTTTCGGCCCGGCCAGCATGCCGTCGATCAGGCCGTCGGTCATCCGCTGGACGGCGGGCCGCATGGCCTCCATGCGCTTGATGGCGAACGGGGCGGTGACCATCCGGCGGATCCGGGCGTGCTCGGGATCGTCCATGTTGAGGAAGGACGGCGAGTTGCCCTTGGCGGCCTCCCGGAAGACCGGGCTGGAATAGGGGAACCCCGGCCGGGCGAGGTCGACGCTGCAACGCGGGTCGGAGAGCAGGGCTTTCTGGTCCTCGTACCGCGTGACGAGCCAGGGCGTGCTGCCGTCCCACAGCCGGACTCTCGCGAGCGGCGTCTCGGCGTGCAGGTTCAGCAGCGCCGGGGGAGGGTCGAACGGGCATCCGGCGGCCCGGGGCATGGGGAAGTCCGGAACCGGACCGGCTGAGTCCTCGCCCGCGGTGTGCGTAAGCATGTCGGACATGGCCACTCCTCACAGTGGGGGGAAGGGAGCGGTCGCCATGCAATCCGACGGTCCTGACAGCGGGCGGACAGATACCTGACACGAGGCCGGTGTGAGTGAGATCACGGGCCTCTTGAGGATGCCCTGCCGCGGCCCCTCCGGGTCGGCGTTCTCGCCGGTAGGAGGGGCGCGACGGCGGGGTCTGCTCAGATGTCCCGGAAGAGACCAGACGGCCCTGTGACCTGGCAAGTTGGGTAGAATCGCGCTCCTGACCTGCACAGATGGCCTTTCGGCTGTTTCACGTTCGTGCTCGTTGACGCAGCCGGAAGTCCCAGAAAAGTCCCAGAGGACCCCCGCTGCTGACGGGTGCCCTTTCGGCTCTGGTGAGGGTGAGGCAGCGCTGTGTGGGCTGGATCCTGGCGGTGTGCAGTTCCAGCCGGGGGTATCGGGGTAGCGGCAGGCGGGTCAGCGGTGGGGTGTCGACACCACCTGCCGAAGGGCGGCTGACGTCGGCTCCGCCGCCCTTCAGCCGGTCTTGGGAGACCGCCGGTCAGTCCGTCAGACGCAGCCCGTCCCCGAGGTCGACGCGCGCGAGGTCGGCGCGGGAGACGATGCCGAGCTTGGGGAAGACGTTGGCCAGGTGATAGCCCACCGTACGAGGACTGATCAGCAGCTGTGTCCCGATCTCCCGGTTGGTGAGGCCCTCCGCGGCCAGCCGTACGACTCTCGCCTCCTGCGCGGTCAGGACCGTTGCGGCGTCCCGGTCCGGTGCCGGGTCGCGGCGCACGTGCTGCCCGCTCAGTTCCTGTTCGGCCCGCGTGCGGGCGAGCAGAGGGGCCGCGTCGAGTCGCCGGAAAGTCTCCGCGGCTTCCGCCAGCTGTGCCCGGGCGTCGGTTCGGCGGCGGGCGCGTCGCAGCCACTCGCCGTAGAGGAGGCGGGTGCGGGCGTAGTTGAAGGGCCGCGACTGGGCTCCGGGGACATCCAGCGCGAGCCGGAAGTGCTTCTCCGCCTCCGGTCCGGACTCCAGCAGGGCATGGACAAGGTGCAGCGCGGAGACCGCCCAGGGGGCGTTGGACCGCTCGGCCCACCGCCGCAGCAGCCGCGCCTGATCCTCGGCCGTCGCCCGCTGCCCGGCCTGGAGGGCGGCCTCGGCGGTGTCCGGCGCGGCCAGCAGCGCGATGGTGGGGTGCGCCGCGTGGTGCCCGTCCTCGGTCAGCCGGACCAGGCGGCCCACAGCCTCCTCGGCCCGGCCGCCGAAGAGCGCCGACATACCGAGGCTCCACTGCGCGGCCGCGCTGAAGACGCGCCCTCCGCGCGGCATCCAGAGCTCCATGGTCCGGGCGGCATGGTCCGCGACGGTCCGCCCATCGCCTCGCACGGCGGCCAGCCATCCGAGACAGTTGCGGTACTGCGACGCCGAGTGTTCGTCGCCGATTTCCTGCGCCACTCGGAGTCCCTCGACGGTATTCGCCTCGGCCAGGGCCCAGGCTCCCTGCGCGAGGTCGACCGTCACGGTCTGGGCCAGCGCCTGGGTCAGGGCCGTCACCTGGTCGGTGTGCCGCAGCGTGTCGATCCCGCGGTGGAGGGCCTCCCCGAGGACGTGCTCGATGCCCCAGGCCACTCCCAGCGGCGCCGGTGGCATCAGAAGCCAGGAACTGTTGCTGAGCCGGCCGAAGCCCTCACCGCTGAGAGCCACCACCTGGTCGTGGTCATCGGCGCCGCAGTCCTGGTCCTCCGTCCACCATGCGCGCAGCAACGGCAGCAGATCGGCGTTCGGGAAGTCCCCCTGCGAGAGCCGCCGCTCGAGCCGGCGGAGCGCCTCGCGCTGCAGTTTGCCGTGCCCGGCCGCCCACGCCGCCCACAGCGCCATGATGCCGAGTGTGAACGCCTGCCCGGGATCGGCCACCCGCTCCATGTCCCGGGCAAGCCGACCGCAGGCGGTTTCGAGATGGCCGTGCGTGAACTCGATCAGCCCACGCAAGCCCTCACTGAGGTCCGCGACCTGGGCCTCGGAGGAGATCCGTTCGGCCCGCGCCAGCATGTCCCGCGCCACATCGGCCTGGCCGGCCGCCCAGGCCGCCTTAGCGCCGAGAGCCAGCCGCCTGGCCGCGTCGTCGGTGACAGGGGACAGCGCGGCCGCGCGCTGCAGGGCACGGCCGGCCGTGGCACAGGCGCCGCGTGCCCAGGAGCGATCGGCCGACTCCTCCAGCAGCCGCGCCACCTCCCCGTCAGGTCCGCCCGCGGCTTCCACAGCCGCGGCGAGGTGCCACGGGCGCAGCTCGTCGGCGTTCTCACCGGTCAGCACGGAGGCGAGCGCGCGATGAACCGCCTGCCGGTCCGCGGCCGGCGCCTCCTCGTAGACCACCGCCGCCATCAGCTGGTGGCGGAGGCAGATACGACCGTCCGAACGCTTGGTGAGCAGGCCCGAGCGCATCGCCTCGTCCCACGCGACCGGGTCGAGGCCGAGCACACCACCGGCCTGGCACATGGTGTTCCGGTCGCTGCGGTCATCGGCGGCGATCAGCAGCAGCGCGGTGCGTGCGGGCGCGGACAACCTCCTGATGCGAGTGCGGAAGGCGCGGCGCAGGCGGGGCCCGACGGCGATTTGCTCACCGGCGAGAGGGTGGGTCGGGATGTCACCGGCCGCCATGGAGGTGGGCAGTTCCTGGAGCGCGAGCGGATTGCCGGCCGCCGCGCGGACCGCGCGCCGGATCAGCGTCTCGTCGGCGTGCGGGGCGACGGCGGTGGCGAGCAGCCGGGCGTCCTCGTCGTCCAGCCCACGGAGCTCCATCGCCGCCAGTTCCTCCCACGGTCCCTCGGCGGGATCGTCGTGTCCGGTCAGGAGCATGGCCACGGGCTCGTCGCGCAGCCGGCGGGCGACGAAGGCCAGGCACCGTGCGGAGGGCTCGTCCAGCCACTGGGCGTCGTCGACGGCGATCAGTACGGGCCGTTGCCCGGCCAGCTCGCCGACGAGCGTCAGCACGGCCACACTGATCAGAAACGGGTCCGCCACGTCGCCGCTGAGGCCGAGTGCCCCGTTCAGGGCGTTGGCCTGCGGCTCGGGGAGTGTGCTGATCCGCTCCGTCACCGGCCACAGCAGTTCGTGCAGGCCGGCGAACACCACCCCCGACTCCAGACGGGTACCCCGGCATCTCAAGACGGTGAAGTCTCCACCAGCTGCTTCGGCCACGTGATCGAGCAGGGCGGTCTTGCCGATACCGGGCTCGCCCCACACCATCAGAGCCGCCCCGGCGCCTTGACGAGCCGCGTCAAGGATCCGGTCGAGGGCTGCCTGCTCCTGGCGCCGTCCATACAGGTTCATTTGCTTGAAATCTTAATGGCCCACTGCAGCCGGGGCCACTCACAACACTGTTGGTTCGCCGCCGCTTGGCACCCCTTTGACAGATGCGGTGACAGATCCGCTACCGCCCCTTCCCTCGTAGCGTCATGCCCGCGTGCTCGATGCACTCGCGCTTCACCACAGGAGGACCACATGGCGGCGGCCACCGAAACTGCGCTACGCCGTCGCCCCGGCCGCCTGGTGCGTCAGCACGCCATGCCGCGCGTTCTCGCCTGAGGTGCTGAGCCCTCGACAGGCAGCTTCCGTCCTTACCACTCAAGGTTGGCCGTGGATGATTCGCGCTTCCCTCGGACGGGGGCGACTGCCCGGGCGCCAGGCGCAGATTCGACACGCGATGTCCGCCTGAACGAGAACCCGGCTTCCGTCATACGAAGCAAGACGCCGAGGAGATCCTCAACCCCTACTACAGGGCGGTCTTCGCAGGCGAGAGACTTAGAAGGAGCAGAACAATGAGGGGCACAGTCACCGTCATCGACAAGGGCAACGTGCGGGTGCACAGCTACATGGCTCCCGACACGGGTCTGAACGTCACCACCCAGCTGATCGAAACCCCGAACCTGCTCATCGCGGTGGACGGTCAGGTCAACGTCGCGGACGCCGACGAGGTCGTCGAATACGCCAAGGGACTCGGCAAGCCGCTGGACCGGCTCATCGTCACCCATGACCACCCGGACCACTATCATGGCGCAGCCAGCTTCAACGCACCCATTCACGCGCTGGCGATCGTACGAGATCAGATGGCGGCCCGCGGCGACCTCCAGGACCTGAACGGCGTCCCGGTCCCGGCAGCGCAAGTGGCCCCCACCGACCTGATCACTCCGGGCACCGAGGTCATCGACGGCGTCACCTTCGTCTTCGAAGCCGTCTTGGGCGGTGAGACCAGCGACCAGCTGCTGATCCGGCTGCCCGAGCAGGGCGTACTGGTGGCACAGGACCTCGTCTACCACCACACCCACGCGTTCGTCGGACACAACGACATCGCCCGCTGGCAGGTCATCCTGCAGGAGCTCGCCGACCCGTCCTACGACACCGTCCTGCCTGGACACGGGCTGCCCGCGGGACAGGCAGTTTTCGCCGAGATGGCCGCGTACCTGGAAGCCGCCGACGACCTGCTCGGGGACGACGGCGATGCCTACAAGCGGGCCATCATCGAGCGCTACCCCGACTACGCGGCTCCCTTCGTGATCGACATCGGCAACTTCTACCTGTTCGGCACCCGGCCCGCCTGACCAACACCGTTGAGACGACGCCCGGCTCCCGGTCGAGTCGGCGCCGGTGGACGACCCCGTGTTGTCGACCAGGATGGGCAGGTCGCCGATGACCGCGGCGGCGGTCTGCACGGATGCGGGATCGGTGTTGTCGAGCGCGACCGGTCGGCGCCGGGCAGGTCGACATGGTCGGGGTTGCGGGCGCGGGCGTGGACGGTGGCACCGCGGCTGGGCAGCTCGGCGACGAGGAGGGAAAGGCGGAGGGGCCTGCCGTCCAAGCAGGCCCCTCGCGCAGTCGGCTGAGGGCGGACTCAGAGCTTGACGATCATCTTTCCGGTGTTCTCGCCCCGCATCAGTGCGAGGTAGGCGTCCATGGTGTTGTCGAGGCCCTCCCACACGGTCTCCTGGAAGTGCAGCTTGCCCGTGGCCATCCAGCCGCCGACGTCGCGGACGAAGTCGGGCAGGAGGTCGAGTTCCTCGGTCACCATGAAGGTCAGCATGTCCGAACGCGTCACGGACAGGTTCCACAGGTTGCGCGGCCCGACGACCTCCTCCTCGTTGTACTGGGAGACCATCCCGGACAGAACGATGCGCGCGTGCAGTTTGAGGGCGCCGATCGCCGCTTCCAGGTGCTCGCCGCCGACGTTGTCGAAGAAGACGTCGATGCCGTCCGGCGCCGCCTGTGCCAGTTGTTCGGCGACCGGTCCGTTCTTGTAGTTGAAGGCCGCGTCGAAGCCGTACTCCTCGGTCAGCAGCTTGACCTTGTCGTCCGAGCCGGCGCTGCCGATCACCCGGCCGGCGCCCTGCAGCCTGGCGATCTGGCCGGCCGCGCTGCCGACCGCGCCCGCTGCGCCGGAGACGAAGACCGTGTCGCCCTCCTTGACCTTCGCGAACCGGGTCAGCCCGATGTAGGCGGTGAGGCCCGTGGCGCCGAGCACGCCGAGGTAGGTGGAGAGCGGCGCCAGGTTCGGGTCCACCTTCTGGGCGGTGGCCGCGTCGATGACCGCGTGGTCGCGCATGCCGAGGAAGTGCGTCACGTGATCGCCGGGAGCGAAGCCCTCGGCGTTGGAGGCCAGGACGCGACCGACCGCGGTGCCGTCCATGGGTGCACCCACCTCGAACGGCTCGATGTAGGACTTCTTGTCGCTCATCCGGCCGCGCATGTAGGGGTCGACCGAGAGGTACTCGTTGACGACCAGGAGCTGGCCAGAGCCCAGGGCGGGGAGGTCGACCTCGCGCAGCGCGAAGTCGGACGGCGTCGGTCGGCCCTCCGGGCGGGACTCCAGGTGCCAGGCACGTGCGGTGGTGGGCAGGGTCTGCTCGAGCATGTGGACCAAGTCCTTTCGATGGGGTTCTGCTTCTGTGAACAGAAAGGTCTGTCTACTAAAAACCGAACAGAAGGGTCTGTTCGCTGGGTCGCGGTTGAGGCACCCGCTGGTCGGTGCGCGGGCCCGATAGGGTCAGCCGGTCTCCGGGCAGGCTGCGGCGAGCAGGTCGCGTGCTGTTCGTTTGGCGGCCTCGGCGGCGGCGTCGGCCCGTTCGACGCGGGTAGCCGCCAGCGTGCCGTCGATGAGGAGCGTCAGCTGGAACGCGAGCGTGTCGGGGTCCGCGGCGCCGGCCGCGGCCGCCAGGTCGCGCACCCAGTCACGTACGGCGCGCTTGTGCTCGACGGTGATGGCGTGCGCGGTGCTGCCGGGGGCGTACTCCGCCACCGCGTTGATGAACGCACAGCCCAGGGTGCCCTCTCGCGCCGCCGCTTCCAGTGCGACGAAGAGGCCGAAGAGCTGCTCGCGCGGGTCGCCCCCGGCCGCGAGTGCGGCTGAGCGCAGCTGACGCCGCCAGCTGTCGTCCATCCGCCGGAGGTAGGCGGCGACGACGTCATCCTTGCTGGGGAACTGCTTGTACAGCGTGGCCTTGGCGACTCCCGACTCGGCGATCAGCCGGTCCACCCCCACGGCGTGGATGCCGTGGGCGTAGAACAGCTCGCAGGCGGTGTCGAGGATGCGCTCCCGGGCAGGGAGTCGCTTGGGTGCGATGGCCATGAGATGCAAGTTAACAGACAGGTCTGTCTACTGCAAGGCGGGCTGGACCCGTCTGTACCGGCGGGTTGGAGGATGTCCGATGAGCGGCATTGGCGACCTGGGTCTCGAAAACGTTCGGGGTCTACCCCTTTCTGCGCCCGAGTTCAGCGATCAACTGTCCTGAACCACTGCCGCATCACCACCGGCGCCCGTCATCACGGAGAAGAGTCCCCGTCCGCCGCTCCTACTCAGAGGGCAGTGTCAAGTACGCCGCCGCGTACCGGTGTTCAAACGCCTTGATCGCGCCACTGCGCCAGCCCGCCGGCTGCTTCGGCCGCGTGATCGAGCAGGGCGGTATCTGCCGATGCAAGGCTCGCCCCACGCCATCAGCGCCGCCCCGGCGCCTTGACAAGCGGCGTCGAGGAAAGGGCCCACTGCAGCCGGGACCACTCATGACGCCGCCTCTTCACCGATGCTCGGCAACCCGGTGACAGATGAGGTGACAGATCCGCTTCCAGCCCTTTCTCCGTAGCGTCATACCTGCGCGCTCAGCGCACTCGCGCTCACCGCAGGAGGATCACGCACCGCATTGATCCGGCGCAAGGCCCCCGGCCTGCCCTTTATTGATCAGTCACTCGTTCCCTCCGACATAGGAAAGTCATGTCACAGCAGCAACCGCAGCAGCCCGCCCGGAGCGGCTCCGCCTTCTGGGCCGTGGTCATCACCAGCGCGGCCGGGTTCATCACCGCGCTCGACAACCTGATCGTCACCACTGCCCTGCCCTCGATCCGTGAGGACCTCGGCGGCGCACTCGAGGACCTCGAATGGACGGTGAGCGCCTACACCCTCACCTTCGCGGTCCTGATGATGTTCGGCGCCTCGCTGGGTGACCGGTTCGGGCGGCGACGGCTGTTCGTCCTGGGGCTCGGCATCTTCACCGCCGCCTCCGCCGCGGCCGCTCTCGCACCGGGGATGAACGAACTTATCGCCGCGCGAGCGGTGCAGGGCGTCGGGGCCGCCATCGTGACGCCCCTGACGCTCACCCTGCTGTCGGCCGCCGTTCCGCCCGAGCGGCGTGGCGTGGCATTCGGTGTCTGGGGCGCGGCCAGCGGCATCGCCGTCGCCACCGGACCTCTGATCGGCGGCACGCTCACCGAGCACCTCTCCTGGCAGTGGATCTTCTGGGTGAACGTCCCGCTCGGGCTGATCCTGATGCCGCTCGCCCTGCTGCGTCTCAAGGAGAGCCACGGCCCCGCCCCGAGCCTCGACCTCGTCGGCACGGCACTGGCCAGCGGCGGTCTGTTCGGCATCGTCTACGCCCTGATCCGCGGCAACGTCGACGGCTGGACCAGCACCCCGGTGCTGGGCGGTTTCATCGCGGGCGCTGCCCTGCTCGTCGGGTTCGTCCTGTGGGAACGGCGCGTAGAGCACCCGATGCTGCCGATGCGCCTCTTCCGTCACCGCGCCTTCAGCGCCATCAACGCGGCCAGCCTGCTGATGATGCTCGGCATGTTCGGCTCGATCTTCCTCCTCAGCCAGTACCTGCAGACCGTCGGCGGCTACTCACCGATGGAAGCCGGCGTGCGCATGCTGCCCTGGACCGCCATGCCGATGATCGCCGGACCCATCGCGGGCGCGGTCTCCGACCGCATCGGCGGTGCCCCCGTCGTCATCGTGGGCATGACCCTCAACGCCGTGGGCCTGGGACTCTGGGCACTGGCCGTCGAACCAGAGGTGTCGTACTCCTCCCTGCTGCCGGCCCTGATCGTCTGCGGCATCGGCATGGGCATGTTCTTCGCGCCGTCCGCGAACCTGGTCATGAGTACCGTCCGCCCAGAGGAAGAGGGCATCGCCTCCGGTGCCAACAACGCCATCCGCGAGGTCGGCGGCGCCATCGGCGTCGCATCGCTGGCAGCCGTCTTCTCCGCCCAGGGCGGCTACGAATCCGCTTTTACGTTCGTGGACGGACTGATCCCGGCGCTCTGGGTCGGTGCCGGTGCGGTCGCCCTGGCCGCAGCCGTCTCGCTCCTGATGCTCGGCCGGCCCAAGGCCGACAGCCAGGCTGCCGACCTCTCGAAAGGCACTCCGGCCGGCGCCCCGGCCACCATCTGAACCCCGCACACCCCTGAATACGAGGAACCGTCCCTGCTGAACGCCCTGTAGAACCCGCCCCTCACCGGGGCCATCCCCTGCCGCACCGGCCGGCGATGGCCCCCGGGACACGAAACCGAGCCACCCGGAAGGCGTACCGACCGCCGAAGCCGACCTGATCGTCCGGGGGAGGCGTCGGGACCTCGCCAGTTGTTCGGCCCCGACACAGCCGAAAGCTGTACGAGCTGGTGGACCGGGGTGATGGCGACCCCAACCTCTGTGCCGTCATTTCGACAGGGGCACCTCCCGGTCGGTTCGTCAGCCACGCCGACGTCCAGTAGCTGGAAGAAGGTGCCGCCAGCCCTATGGTCGGCGGGCGCGGCGCCTTCGCAGTGAACAGCGTGGCCGAGACGGCGGACAAAGCCCATGCCGTCGAGCCTGTGCTGCGCGTGCCCCTGACCACCCATCCCGTCCATGTGCACCTACGTGCACTTACGCGGAGCGGGGAGTCGAAGCACGTGTACGCACGCGTGACACCACGGAGTGAACCGTGCCGGAAACACCGGACAGCACATCGGTCGACGTCTCCACCGAGCGAGTGGATGCCGCCCGCAACCGCGCCCGGTTGCTGGAGGCGGCGACGCTGCTGGTCGCCGAACGGGGACCCGAGCACGTGACGATGCGGGAGGTCGCCGAAGCGGCCGGCGTGGGCAAGGGCACGCTCTTTCGCCGGTTCGGCGACCGCGACGGCCTCCTGCTCGCCCTCCTCGACGACGCCGAGGCGGAGTTCCAGGAGGCGTACACCACAGGTCCTCCTCCGCTGGGACCCGGAGCACCTGCGGCGGAACGGCTGGCGTCGTTCGGCTGCGCCCTCCTCGGACGCATCGCCACCGACGCGGACCTGGGCGCCGCCCTGGGACGTCAGGTCCCCTACGCACGCCGCGCCGCCTCGGGCAGCGGCCGGTCCTTCCACAGCCACCTCTCAACCCTCCTCAGCCAGGCGGGACTTGACAGCGACCACGACATGCTCGCCCACGCCCTGCTCGCCTTCTTGAGCTTCGAGGTGGCGGACCACCTGCGCGAGGAGCACGCAGTGCCCGTCGCCCGTCTACAGGCCACCTGGGTCGACCTCATAAGGCGGCTGACCTCATAACTGTCGGTGGCGGAACGAGGCGCCGTGTCACACGATCGGATCACGTCGCTGCAAGTGCTGTCCGTTCCGGGTGACGACTTCGATCCGGTCGATGATCCGGCGGAACGGGTCGACGTGGACGCTCTCGGTCCGCCCATGGACAGCGACAGTCAGGCCGGCAGCGCTCGTGTCTCCGGCATGGAAACACCCCCGACGAAGGGGACTATCGATGAGTACGAACGCCGCGCCGGGCGCCCTGCACGGCCCCGGCCTGACCGACGTCCGCGACATGGTCATGGCGCATGTCGCGTTCCGACGCGCCCTGGACTCCGGCGCGTCACTGGTGAGCGCCGTCGGCGACGGCGACCACAAACGGGCCGGTGTGGTCGCCGACCACCTGGACCTGATGCTCGACATGCTCGTACATCATCACGAGGGCGAGGACCTGTATCTGTGGCCGGTGCTGCTGCAGCGCGTGCCCAAGGAACTGGCTCCTCTGGTGCACCGGATGGAGGCCCAGCACGAGGCGGTGCACGGGATGCTGGACGAGGCCGCCGCCCTGATTCCGGACTGGTGAGAGAACCCCACCAGCGCGGCCCGCACGCGGCTGGCCGACCGTGTCGAGCACCTCCTCGTCCTGCTGGAGGAGCATCTGCAGGACGAGGAGAAACATCTTCTGCCGGTCGCCGCACGTACCGTCACCCAGCCCGAGTGGGACGCGGTTTCCGAGCACAACCTCAAAGCTCTCTCGCCGTCGAAGATTCCCATGGTCTTCGGCCTGTTCATGGAGGTCGGTGACCCGGAGGTCACCGCGCAGGCACTCGCCAAGGCACCTGCGCCGCTTCGTCTGCTGCTGCGCCTCACCGCCCGACGCGCCTGGCACCGCTACGAGGCCCGGCTCTTCTCGGCCTGACCTGACCTCGCCGCCGGCCGCGTTCCGCGCAGCGCCGCAGTCCTGCCGGAGACCGCCGAGAGCCACTCGGTCGCCTGGGCCGCAGCGGCGGGCCCCGACCGCCCGACCTGGTCGACGTCTTTGCGTGCTGGGCTGGGCAGTGGCTCCGGCAGATGCATACAGAGGGCCTGCCCGGTGGTTTTGTCGTCGGACAAACCTACAACCGACTGCCTTCCCGCGTACTCATCACTTGACTTCTACGCTGCTCGCTGGCGGAGGCCGTCTCATTCGGATGTGATCAGTCGATGTCTGGAATATCTGCCTCTTCGAGGAGACGGGCCGCGAGGCCGTCGGCCCACTCCTAGGCTCAAGCGCGGAGTGCGGTGATGGTGGCGTCATTGAGCCCATAGGCGGCGAAGGCTTCGTCGTCAGTCCACTCGGCGCCCGTGAGGTTCGACTGCAGGTCCTCGCGCTCGAAGCGGCCACGGGCGTGGCGGCGGCCGAACTCCTCGAGCTCGGCGTTGGTCCAGCGGCGGGAGGCTGCGAACACGTCGATCAGGTCGCGGGGCGCTCCACGGTCGGCGAGGGCGCGGACCTTGGTCCCGATCACGTCCTCCGCCGCGAGGACGGGCCCGTACGGGCTCTGGGCGACCGGCCGCCAGAAGATCTCCTTGAGGATGTCGACTTCGCACTCCTGCCCGGTGGCCGGGTCAGTCACGGTGAAGCGGGCGGACAGCGGAGCGGTCTCCAGCGCGTGCACCTTCCAGCCGCGGGCTTCCAGGCCGGCGCGGAGTGTGGCGGCGATGTCGGCCATGGGCGCAGGGTTCTCGGTGGCGACATCAAGGTCCTGGCTTGGGCGGTTCACGAGGCGGTGCGCCCGCACGGCATACCCGCCGGTGAGGACCAGGGGATACGGGGAGCCGAGCGCGATCACATCCGCCAGGAGCCGCGTGTGCAGCTCCGGCATGTCCGTCACGCGGCTGCCCGGGTGCGGGAGGCGAGCTCGGGGAAGGCGTTCTCCCATACGACGCGCAGGGTGCGACCGACGAGTGTGCGCAGCACAGGCCACAGTTGGAGGAGCAGGTCCTGGTTGAGGTACAGGGGCAGGTCGTCTCGCAGGCCCTCGTGCAGAACAGTGCGGTACAGGCCCATCCGCTGGCGAGGCTTGCCCATGTCGTACGACGTCAGCCCGGACCAGGCCATGTGCAGCGGTAGCTCCACCACCCCCTCGGTCGGGCCGTGCAACTCGTCCAGAGACTCCGGCAGACGCCGCCGGAACTTCTCCCGGTACAGCGCGAGGTCCTCGGCGTCCGCGCCAGAGAGATCCATCGGCGCGGGGGCGGGGTGCTGTGGGCTGGAGGACATGACGCCATTATGGCGGCCGTGAAGTCGTGCGGGCACATGATGTGCGAGCTGACGTCGGCGGAGGCCGCCCGGAACCATGCTGGGTGAGAGCTGGTTGTGGCGGCGTCTTCTGCCCCGAGAGGAGACGAGGACTGTCGGTCATAACGCTCGTTTGACGCTCTGGGCGCCCGCACGTGGGGCAGTGAGCCGAGAAGCAGGTCCTTGACCGGCCTTTTCCGTAACCCGCTCAGGCCGACACCTCTCCGATGACGCATCATGTCGAGTGCGCAGCGAGCTGAAGGCTTCGGTCCCGGCCAAAAGTCCCAGAGGCGCCGCCACCTCCCCTCCCGCCTCACGTTCGTGCAGGTCAGCAGGGGTGTGATGGCGCTTTTTCTGACGACCCTCAGATGTCCCGGAAGATCTCGATCTGCGCCCCGATCGTGTTGAGCCGCTCGGCCAGGTCCTCGTACCCGCGGTTGATGACGTACACGTTCCGCAGGACGGACGTGCCCTCGGCCGCCATCATCGCCAGCAGGACGACCACGGCGGGGCGCAGCGCGGGCGGGCACATCATCTCGGCGGCGCGCCAGCGGGTCGGGCCCTCGACCAGCACGCGGTGCGGGTCGAGGAGTTGGAGGCGGCCGCCGAGGCGGTTGAGGTCCGTGAGGTAGATCGCGCGGTTGTCGTAGACCCAGTCGTGGATCAGCGTCTTGCCCGTCGCGGAGGCCGCGATGGCCGCGAAGAACGGGACGTTGTCGATGTTCAGGCCCGGGAACGGCATCGGGTGGATCTTGTCGATCGGCGCCTCCAGCTTGGAGGGCCGGACGGTGAGGTCGACCAGGCGCGTACGGCCGTTGTCCGCGAAGTACTCGGGCGTGCGGTCGTGGTCGAGGCCCATCTCCTCCAGGACCGCCAGCTCGATCTCCAGGAACTCGATCGGCACGCGGCGGACGGTGAGTTCGGACTCGGTGACGACGGCGGCGGCCAGCAGGCTCATCGCCTCGACCGGGTCCTCGGAGGGTGAGTAGTCCACGTCGACGTCGATGTTCGGCACGCCGTGCACGGTGAGCGTCGTGGTGCCGATGCCCTCGACCCGCACGCCGAGCGCTTCCAGGAAGAAGCACAGGTCCTGGACCATGTAGTTGGACGACGCGTTGCGGATGACGGTCGTGCCGTCGTGGCGCGCGGCGGCGAGCAGCGCGTTCTCGGTCACCGTGTCGCCGCGCTCGGTCAGCACGATGGGCCGGTCCGGGGCCACCTCGCGGTCCACCTGCGCGTGGTACAGCCCCTCGGTGGCCGCGATGTCCAGACCGAACCGGCGCAGCGCGATCATGTGCGGCTCGATCGTGCGTGTACCGAGGTCGCAGCCGCCCGCGTACGGCAGCTTGAAGCTGTCCATGCGGTGCAGCAGCGGGCCGAGAAACATGATGATCGAACGCGTGCGGCGAGCCGCCGCCTCGTCGATCGCCGCCATGTCCAGCTCGGCCGGCGGCACGATCTCCAGGTCCACGCCACCGTTGATCCACCGGGTGCGTACGCCGATGGAGCCCAGCACCTCCAGAAGGCGGTACACCTCCTCGATGCGGGCCACCCGGCGCAGCACCGTGCGTCCCCTGTTCAGGAGCGTCGCGCAGAGCAGCGCCACGCACGCGTTCTTGCTGGTCTTCACGTCGATGGAGCCGGAGAGCCGTCGGCCGCCGACCACTCGTAGATGCATCGGACCCGCGTACCCGAGGGAGACGATTTCACTGTCCAGGGCTTCACCGATTCGGGCGATCATCTCAAGGCTGATGTTCTGGTTCCCGCGCTCGATGCGGTTCACAGCACTCTGACTGGTGTTGAGCGCCTCGGCCAACTGCGTCTGTGTCCAGCCCCGATGCTGACGGGCGTCACGGATGAGCTTGCCGATGCGTACGAGGTAGTCGTCTGCCATGGCGGCAGGCTATCTCACATATGAGATGCCGCATCCCGAGGGGTCCGGCCGGGTGACGACCCCTCAGATGCGGCGCCTGCGGCGCCTGGTGGCGGTGCGGGTCCTGCGCCATCCGAAGGGGCCCGGCAGATCCATCGACGTCGTCCGCCGCCCGGTGCTGCTGTGGGTGCGCCGCGGACCGTGCCGGCCGCCGGTGGTGATGGACCACGAGCGCCGGTTGATGTTGAGCCGCACCCCGGGAAGGATGCGGAAACTCTTACGGAACGTGAGCGGCATCGGTGCCTCCTTGCCCGACGGGCCGAGTTGCCCGCTTCCGAAGCGGACCGGGTACCCGCGAAGAGGCGGGGCATGACTGCCCATTCCCGTTCCCGTTCACCTGCCGGGCCCGGGCGTCACGTGCAGGGGCGCAGGCCGTAGGCGATGCCCTCGTCGATGTCGGATTCCAGGCCCGCCCCGTACGCCGTCTCGTACGCCGTGTCGCCGATGTCCTGCCGTGCTTGGCGCTCGGTCGCCTCGCGGGCGGCCACGAGTTCGGGCATGCCCAGCTGGGACAGGCCGAGGGTCTCCCAGATCCGCTGGCCGATGCCGAGCAGCCGGGCCGCGCGCTCGCTCCGGCCCGTGGCCACGGCGGCCGAGGCCAGCAGGTCGACGGCCACGGCGCTACCGAGGCTGTCATGGAACAGCGCCTTGCCCTCCAGGGCCGTCCGGGCGAAGGAGGCGGCCTCGTCCGGGCGGCCGAGGCCGAACGCGGACAGCGCGAGTATCCAGTCGGCCCAGGCCCTGCCCCATCGTTCGCCGCGCCTCACAGACTCCGTGCGCAGGCCGGCGGCCACTACTGCCGCGTCGTCGAACTCCCCGAGATTGGCGTGTACGAACGCCCGGACCACCCCGCTCAGGAACCGCACAGCCGTGTACGTACTTCCGTGGTCCTGTGTGTACGGCGCCGCGTCGAGCACCACGGCGGCGTCCCGGTTCTTCCCGAGCTGCATCAGGGAGGCGCCGTCGAGGTAGGCCGCGACCGTCAGTGCGGCCGGGTCGCTCCGGCTTTCGGCAGCCGTCCTGAAGTTCCGCCCCAGCCGGGCAGCGGCGTCGGCGTCGCCCTGCGCGAGGGCCGAGAGACCGCAGGCCCAGACGGCTCTGGCCCGGTGCGGGCCCGGAGCCGGGAAGCGGTCCAGTGCCTGTTCCAGATAGTGGCGGCCCTCACGCGCGAACCCACAGCCGCACCAGAAGAACCACAGCGCCCCGCCCATCTCCAGCGCGGAGCGGCCATCCGCATCGGTCAGGCAGAAGTCCAGCGCGCACCGCAGGTTGGCGTGGTCGGCGACAGTGCGCTCGTACCAGGAAACCTGGTGCGGGCCGAACCACTCGGCGTCGGCCCGCCGGGCCAGTTCCCGATAGAAGTCCCGGTGCCGACGCCGTGCCGCGTCCGCCTCGTCCTCGCCGAGCTCCCGCAGCCAGTGCGTGCCGTACTCGCGGACCGTGTCGAGCATGCCGTAGCGCAGCACCGGGCCCGGGCCGTCCGCCCGGGGCCGCACCAGGGACTTGGCCACCAGACCGTCCAGCGTCTCCGGGACCGTCCGGGCCGGGAGCGGTCCACCGGAGCACACCGACTCCGCGGCGTTCAGATCGAAGCCTCCCGCGAAGACCGAAAGACGGGCCCAGAGCAGCCGCTCCAGAGGTGTGCACAGCTCATGACTCCATCCGATGGTGGTACGGAGCGTGCTGTGCCGCGCCAGCGCACCGCTGACGGCGTGGTGCCGCGCGGTCAGCACCTCGAAGCGGGAGTGCAGCCGCTCGCTGAGCGCGTCGAGGGAGCAGTCGGAGAGCTGGGCCGCCGCGAGTTCGATGGCCAGCGGGATGCCGTCGAGCCGGCGGCAGAGGGCCTCGGCCGCTGCCCTGGCGACGTCGTCGAGTTCGAGTCCGAGATCGAGCCCCGGCGCCGCGGCGGCCGCACGGTCGACGAAGAGCGCGAGCGCGTCACTGCACCCGTGCACGGCGACCGGCCCGGGCGCGCACTCCGGCCCGGGCCTCGGGTCCGGCCCTGGGTTCGTCTTCACGTTCGGCCCTGGGCCCGCCTTCGTGTCCGGCCTCGGGCCCGCCTTCGTGTCCGGCCTCGGGCCCGTCTTCACGTCCGGCCCCGGGTCCGTCTTCACGTTCGGCCCTGGGCCCGTCTCCACGTTCGGCCTCGGGTCCGTCTTCGTGTCCGGCTCTGGGCTCGCCTTGGTGTCCGGCCCTGGGCCCGTCTCCGTGTTCGGCCTCGGGTCCGTCTCCGTGTCCGGCCCTGGGCCCGCCTTCGTGTCCGGCCTCGGGCCCGTCTTCACGTCCGGCCCCGGGTCCGTCTTCACGTTCGGCCCCGGGCCCGTCTCCACGTTCGGCCTCGGGCC
>NZ_JBFAHW010000097.1:0-40129 GCF_040654355.1 Streptomyces sp. NPDC050704
CCGACCGGATCGTCCGGACGATCCTCTTCCCGCCCGAGGTGGTACCGGCGAACAGCTACCCCAACGACGTACGCTTCGACCTGCGACGCGGCGCCGAAGGCACGGCGTTCATCACCGACTCGGGCGGCTCCAACGGCATCATCGTGGTCGACCTCGCCACCGGCCGCTCCCGGCGACGCCTGACCGGGCACCCCTCGGCCCTCCCGGACAGGAAGTTCCTTCCCGTCATCGAGGGCGAACCCTTCATGGTCCGCCCCGCCGGCGGCGAGCCCGTCCCCTACGAGACCGGCTCCGACGGCATCGCGCTCAGCGCCGACGGCACACGCCTCTACTACTGCCCGCTGTCCAGCCGCCGGCTGCACAGCGTGTCCACCGCCGCCCTCGCCGACCCCGACGCCACCGACGCCGAGGTGGCGGCGACCGTCGAGGACCACGGGTTCAAACCGATGGCCGACGGCCTGGAGAGCGACGACAAGGGACGCCTCTACGGCGGCGACCTGGAACACAACACCATCTGGCGCAGGCACCCCAACGGCACCTACCGCACCCTCGCCCAAGGCACCGACCTCCTCTGGATCGACACCCTGTCCATCGCCTCCGACCGGCACCTGTACGCCATCGCCAACCAGCTCAACCGGCTCTCCCCCTTCCACGAAGGCAACGACCTGCGCCGCAAGCCCTACCTCCTCATCCGCCTGCCGATCAACGCCGGACCGGTCAGGCTCGCATGACCCATCCCGCCCACGTCAGACGGCCGCCTGGTCGCGGTCCAGGTGCGCACCCCAGCAGTGCAGCGGTCGACCCCGCCCCGGGCGCGGACCCGGCCGCCGAGACTGAGCCCGAGAAGACCGCTGCCCCGGCGTAGCGGAAGGCGGCTCGCCCAAGACGGGGCCATTACGGGGAGTGGCCCCCGGTGCGCGTCGCCTCCGTGGGGACGAGAGGCGCGTGCACCATCAGGGCTCGGCGACGGTCTCTCCCCAAAACCGGCGTCGAGGCTCTCAGCGGCCTTCAGACGTCCGCCCGACGGCGAGCGCCTCCCCCGACCCCACATGGAAACCGATCGGTTTCTATTGCGTCCGATTGGAGTTGACCTCGCGGTATGACTACCAAAGTGAAGCAAAGCCCCCGGGAGCGGCTGCTGGAGGCGGCGGCCACGCTCACCTATCGCGACGGCGTCGGCATCGGCGTCCAGGCGCTGTGCAAGGCGGCGGGAGTGTCGAAGCGCTCCATGTACCAGCTGTTCAAGAGCAAGGACGAACTACTGGCGGCGAGCCTGAAGGAGCGTTCCGCTGCCTTCGCGGCGAGGGCCCTGCCCCCGGCGGATGATGGCCGCTCCCCCCGCGAGCGGATCCTGTACGTCTTCGAGCGGGTGGAACTGCAGGCGGGTGCGCCCGAGTTCCACGGCTGCCGCTACCTGGCTGTGCAGATCGAGCTGAAGGACCAGGCCCACCCCGCGCGCCGGGTGGCCCACAAGATCAAAGCGAACCTGACGGCCTTCTTCCGTGCCGAGGCCGACCATGGCGGGGCAAGCGATCCAGACCTGCTGGCCCGCCAGTTGATCCTGGTCTTCGACGGCGCCAACGCCCGCGCGGGGATCGGCGCCGACCATCTGACCGGGCTCATCGCACCCACGGTGACCACCCTGCTCGATGCGGCAGACATGCACTGATCCGCCCCGTCGTCGCGCCGGATCGGCGACCGAAACGTTCTTTGGGATTGATGCCCGACCCCGGCGACCGGAGCAGCGCGCACGGCCTCAGGTTCCCGCTTCCCCGCTTCCCCGCAATCGGCGGGAAGCCCGATGGCCGTAAGCCTCATTCCCGCCTGGGCCTTCGACAAGCAGATCCGCAAGCTCAACCAGCTAGACGGCTGACACCCGCCACCTGCAAACCCGATCGCGCCGTTCATACCGGGGAGAGACCTATGTCCGACACCCCACACTCCGCCGCCACTACCGTCGCGCGCCGGCGATCCGCCCTGGAACGCGGTGACGTCGACGCCGCGGCCGCGTGCCTGAGCGCGGACGTCGTGCTCGTCCCGCCGCTCACCGAACAGTTCCACCGCGAGGGGCCCGGCCAGCTGCGAGACTTCCTGGCCCCCGCGTACACCGCGGTCGAGGACATCCGCCTCCACACCCAGACCGGCGAGGGCCGGACCTCACCCTCCGGCAGGGCCGCCAGCAATTCGATCTCGATGATTCAGCGACGGATCTCTGACTCGCCGGGGCGATGACTCCGGCTCCGGAATCCCTCCCTCGAGTATGCAACCAGGAAATAAGGAGAAAGATGTCGACACGCTCACGCGCAAATCACGGGAAGAAAGGTCTCATACGGAACAGGACTGGCCGTGTGGCCATCGCTGTCACCGCTCTGGCAATGTGCGCGTCGCTTCAAGGTTGTGTCGGCCCCGCGCGGTCGGCCACCGAACTCCAGGCTGCTGCAGGCACGGCGGCAAGTGGGGCACCGTCGCCCCAGTCCGGTGTGCCGACTCCCCGCGAAGGAGACGCCACTGTCGCTGACTATAAATTCCGCGACGGCGGGACAATCGATCAGTTGAAACTCCATTACACCCTGCTCGGCAAACCGCATAAAAATCAGAAGGGCGAGATCGATAACGCTATCTTGCTCCTTCACTGGACGGGCGCGAGCAGCAAAGCCCTGTTGACACCGGAGTTTCAACAGTCGCTTTTCACGCCAGGGGCGCCATTTGATGTGACACGTTATCTGGTTATCATTCCCGACGCGATCGGGCACGGTCAGTCGAGCAAGCCGAGCGACGGACTCAGAAGCAGTTTCCCTCACTATGGGTACGGCGACATGGTCGATCTCCAACACAAGCTCGTCACGGAGACACTCGGCATTTCGCATCTGCGCGCAGTCGTGGGGATGTCCATGGGCTGCATGAACGCCTGGCAGTGGGCAGAAACTTACCCAACCGCAGTGGACGGGATCATGCCAGTGGCGTGCTTCCCAGAGCCGATCAGCGGACGGAACCTGCTGTGGCGAAAAATCATCGTCGACCAAATAAAATCCGACCCAACCTGGAACGGCGGAAACTACCAACAACAGCCACCTGCGGCGGCGGCTGCCGCCAGCATTGCGCGCATGATGATCGGCGGTGTCTCACAACTGCAAGAAGAAGTCACCACACCCGGGCAGGCTGACCAGTTCATCCAGGCCGTCAAAGCGCAATCCTCCGGCGGCGACGCCAATGACCTCATCTACTCGTTGGAGGCGTCCCAAGATTTCAACGCCGAGCCTCACCTAGGGAATATAACGGCCAAGGTGTATGCGGTGAACTTTGCCGACGACGAATTCTACCGCGACAGCCTGGGTATCCTGCAGCGAGACATGACCAAGGTGCAGCACGGAAGATACGTCGTACGCCCGACTACAGACGATTCAACGGGACACTTGTCGATGACACATCCAGCCCTGTGGAAAGACAAGGCGCAAACCTTCATGAAGTGGCTCAACGCCAACTGAGCCATGCTCCAAAACGGGCCGGTCGCGTTCGCTGAACGGTCGCTGTGGTCGTGGGCATGAAGAGACGGGCCCCTTGGCAGTGACTGGTAGAGGTCCAGGCCGAGAGGGAGGAGCTCGTGATCGCCGGGTCCTGAACCGGTTGGCCGAGCAGGACCGGGCCGCGGCGGAGGCCGCCGCGGCCGTCGCCCCGACGCCCGCCCGGGAGGCTGACCCGGACGAAGCTCGCCCGCGGCTGAAGAAGCCGAGTCCCATCGGCCGAGTTGGCCTACGGGGAAGACTCGGGCCGTCGGCGCCGAACTGCCGGTGTCGGGTCATCGAGCGGTCAAGATGACACCGGACGGGACACGAACTTCGTCGATTCCGCTTAGACGAAGTGTTCCAAAGCTCTTACCACCATTGCGTGGTCTTCCAGTTGGGGGAGGCCGGAGACGACCACCGTGCCGATTACGCCGACGCCCTCGACCGTGATCGGGAAGGCGCCGCCATGTGCCGCGTACGTGTCCGGATCCAGGCGGGACGACTCCTCGAAGGTGGTGCCCTTGGCTCGGAAGCGGGTGCCGACCAGGAGGGAGGAGGCGGCGTAGCGTTCGACGACGCGGCGTTTGCGGGCGATCCAGGCGTCGTTGTCGGGGGTGGAGCCGGGGAGGGCGGCGTGGAAGAGCTGCTGGCCGGCGCGGGTGATGTCGATGGCGACCGGGGCGTTCCGCTCCCGTGCCAGCCTCACCAGGACCGCGCCGAGGTCCCACGCGTCGTCGTAGGTGAAGTGAGGGAGCGTCAGGCGGCGCTCCTGCTCTTCGAGTTCGGGGATCGTCGGAGTGTGGGGAGTGGTCACAGCGTCACCGTCACGTTCTCGTGGGCCGAGCGGCGCGCGGCTTCCAGGACGTCCAGGGCCGCGGCCGCTTCCAGGGCGCTGACCGGGTTCTCGCCGGTACCGCGGAGGGCGGCGGCGACGGCCGCGTAGTAGGCGGGATACGCGCCCGGGAGGGTCGGGACCGGCGTGCCGCCATCGGTCAACGGGGACTCGCCGGAGCCGAGGCGGCCCCACAACTCCGCGGGCTCGACACCCCAGTCGCTCTCCTTGCCGGCCGTCGGGCGGTCGCCGTCGCGCAGGGCGGCCTCCTGGGGGTCGAGGCCGTACTTCACGTAACCGGCCTTCGAGCCCAGCACCCGGAAGCGCGGGCCGAGTTGGGCGGTCGTCGCGGAGGCGTAGAGGTGGGAGCGGACGCCGTTGGTGTGCGTGATCGCGATGAACGTGTCGTCGTCGGTCGCGGCGCCCGGGCGGCGTACGTCCGACTCCGCGTACACGGCGGCCGCCGGGCCGAACAGCACCAGCGCCTGGTCGACGACATGACTCCCGAGGTCGTACAGCAGACCTCCGATCTCTGCGGGGTCGCCGGACTCGCGCCAGCCACCCTTGAGCTCGGGGCGCCAGCGTTCGAAGCGGGACTCGAACCGGTAGACGTCGCCGAGGTCGCCGTCGGTGACGAGCTTTCGCAGAGTGAGGAAGTCGTTGTCCCAGCGGCGGTTCTGGAAGACCGAGAGGAACAGGCCGCGTTCCTCGGCGAGGGCGCCCAGTTCGCGGGCCTCCGCCGCCGTACCGGCGATCGGCTTGTCGACCACGACCGCCAGACCGGCCTTGAGGGCGGCCGTCGCGAGCGGCACATGCGTCTTGTTCGGGGACGCGATGACGACCAGGTCCAACTCCCCGGCGCGCGCCCACAGTTCGTCGGGGGTCGTCGCGATCCGTACGACGTCCGAAAACTCGGCCTCGACCTGCCCCCGCCGGTCCGGGTTCGCCGTGACGACCGTATCGAGGACGAGCCCTTCGGTCGCGGCGATCAGCGGGGCGTGGAAGACGGAGCCCGCGAGCCCGTAGCCGACGAGGGCTGCGCGGAGAGGGGTGCCAGAGCCTGTGCCAGTCATGCCCTCCACTTAAGCAACGCTGTTGCCAAAGTGCAAGCGCGAGAGACAATGGGGCACGTGAACATCAGCCACGCAGGGGGCGGCGGGTCGGCGACCGGGGTGAACCTGCTCGCGCTGCGCAGCCACAACGCCGCGCTGCTGCTCGACCTGTTGCGAAGGGCCGGGCACGCGGGCATCAGCCGCCTCGAACTCGCGGAGCGTACGGGTCTGACCCCGCAGGCCGTCAGCAAGATCACCGCCCGCCTCCGGGCCGACGGCCTGGTGACCGAGGCGGGCCACCGAGCCTCGACCGGGGGCAAGCCGCGCACCGTACTGCGGCTGGTGCCGGAGGCCGGGCACGCGGTGGGCCTGCACCTGGACCGCGACGAACTGCGGACCGTGCTGGTCGACCTCACGGGAACGGTCGTGGGGGAGCGACGAACCGGCCTGGACCTGGGCGCGGGCGCCGACTCCGTGGTGAGCACGGCCGTGGACGAGGTCAGCACCCTGCTGGCAGCCCTGAACACGGACTCGGGCCCCCCGACGGCCAACCCGGAGCCCCCTCCATCGGCCCCTCTGCCTGCCACGCCACCCCCACGCACCCGAGGCCGCGACTCAACCGGGGGCGGGGCCGTGCCGGTACGTCATGCCCGTCGCGTAGGGCTCCCGCAAACAACGCCCACCGTCCAACCCAGGGCAGTACGCCCGGAAGGCGACGGGCAGACGTACCGGCACGGCCCCGCCCCCACCCCCACCGTCCTCGGCGTCGGAGTAGCCATGCCGGGCCCCCTCGACCACACCCACGGCGTGCTCCACCGCGTGACGGGGTTCCCCGAATGGGACGGCTTCCCGCTGCGGGACGCACTCGCGCGGCAACTCGGCGGCGTCCCGGTCGTACTGGACAAGGACACGAACGCCGCCGCTCTCGGACTGGCGGTCGGAGGCGAAGCCGGCGCCTTCGCCTACCTGCATCTCGGTACGGGCCTCGGCGCCGGGCTCGTACTCGGCGGAGCCGTACACCGGGGCTCCCGCACCGGGGCGGGCGAGTTCGGCCACCAGGTCATCCAGCTGGACGGGCCGCCCTGCCCGTGCGGCAACCGGGGCTGCGTCGAGGCACTCTGCCTCGCGGCGGTGGCCCGGGGCGACGTGGACGAGGCCGCGCGCGTCCTCGGCGAGGGGGCCGCGAACCTCGTCGGGCTCCTCGACATGGACATCGTCCTGCTCGGCGGCCGCACCGTCGCCGCCCAGCCCGACCGCTTCGTACGCGGTGTCCGCGCCGTCCTCGACGCCCGCGCCCACCGCGAGGGCGCCGGCAGCCCCGTACCCGTGCGGGTCGCCCCCGGCGGAGCGCGGGCAGTGGCGGAGGGCGCGGCGCAACTGCTGCTGGCGCCGCTGTTCGGCCGGGCGGAAGGATGAGTCCACCCGGACGCACCCCCACCCCCGAACGGCCCCTCCCCGAGCGCGCCGAAGCCAAGCCCCCGCACCCCCATGGCAAGCTCCCGTGTCCATGCGACTGAGCAAGCCCATGTCGATCGCCGTAACCGCTGCAGCCGCCCTCACTCCAGCCTTCACCCCCGTGCCCGCATCGGCCGTCGCCGCCCCGGGCCGACCCACCTGCGCCGCCCCGGGAAACCAGGATTTCCCCGTCCGTACGCGCATCCACGGCGGCCCCGCCTCCTACGACGCCGGAGGCGGATACCGGACCTGGTACATCGACCTCACCAACACCACCGACGGGACCTGCGGGAACGTCCACCCGGTGGTTGTCCTCGTGGACGAGAAGCGGGCGCTGAAGCCGAAACAGCCACGTCTGGAGTTCTACGACGGTGAGCGCCACCGCCCCGTCACTTTCGAACGGACGGAAGAGGACGAGAACATCGGAGTCCTCGGCGGATTCACCGTGGCCCCCGGCGCGACCCTCTCCGTCAAGGTGCGCCTCGCGGTCACGTCGGACGCGACCGTGCCGAACGACGTGGTCGCGAAGGCGGCGATCGTCCAGCGGCACGACGGCGCGGGCGACAGCGACTGGATCGGCCAGTCCAACGCCTACCGCTTCCGCATCCTCGACGAGGACGCCCCGAGCGACCAGGACGACGGAGGGACCCCCGAAGCCGTACCACCACCTGACGGACTTCCCTTCCCGGACGAGCTGGCCAGCACAGGCCTGAACTCCCCGCGGGCAATCCTCGCCGCGACATCCGGCGCACTCCTGCTCGTCGGCGCACTGCTCGCAACCCGCCGAAGGCGCTGACCCCCACCTCCCGCCCACCCCCTCCACCATGATCGAGCGGATGGCTAGGCTGGGGCCGTCGGCACACAGCTGTGACGGCGTCCCCCACACCACCAGGGCACACCCCAGGGCACACCCGCACAGCAACACCGGCGGAGCACACCGCACGGCTCAAGCAGCACGGCGTACGGCAGGAGACGGCACATGGCAGAGCGCAAGCCCATCGAATCGTGGCTCACCGACATGGACGGGGTGCTCATCCACGAGGGCGTGCCGATCCCCGGCGCCGACGCCTTCATAAAGAAGCTCAGGGAGTCGGGCAGGCCCTTCCTGGTCCTCACCAACAACTCGATCTACACGGCCCGCGACCTGCACGCCCGGCTCCGCCGCATGGGTCTGGACGTACCGGTCGAGAACATCTGGACCTCCGCCCTCGCCACCGCCCAGTTCCTGGACGACCAGCGCCCCGACGGCTCGGCGTACGTCATCGGCGAGGCGGGCCTGACCACGGCGCTGCACGACATCGGGTACGTCCTGACCGACCACGACCCCGACTACGTGGTCCTCGGCGAGACCCGCACGTACTCCTTCGAGGCCATGACGAAGGCCGTACGGCTGATCAACGGCGGCGCCCGTTTCATCGCCACGAACCCCGACGAGACCGGCCCCTCCACCGAGGGCCCGCTGCCCGCCACCGGCGCCGTCGCCGCGCTGATCACCAAGGCGACCGGCAAGAAGCCGTACTTCGCGGGCAAGCCGAACCCGCTGATGATGCGTACGGGGCTCAACGCCATCGGGGCGCACTCCGAGACCAGCGCGATGATCGGCGACCGCATGGACACGGACGTCCTGGCCGGCCTTGAGGCGGGCATGGAGACGTTCCTGGTGCTCACCGGCCTGACCACGCCCACGGAGATCGAGAAGTACCCGTACCGCCCATCGAAGATCGTCGACTCCATCGCGGACCTCGTAGACCGCATCTGACCCCACCCCCACCCGCACCCTCCCTCGTACGGAGCAGCCGCCCCCCTCTCCGGATGCGCCCGCGCATCCGGCGGAGGAACCTCCTAGGTATCTGGAGGTTCACGATGGGTTCACTGCGACTCACTCTCTGTGCCGGTGCGGTGGTCGCCGCCGCACTCACCCCCGCCCCCGCCGCGTACGCGGCCGACGGAGGCGTCTCCGTGACCCCGGCGTCCCCGGCCCCCGGCAGCGACATCGAGCTGCGGGTCCAGGGCTGCACCGGGATGTCCGGCACGGCGGCGTCCGAGGCGTTCGTCGCGGACGCGCGGCTCACCGCGAGGCCGGACGGCCTGACCGGCGAGACCCGCGTCCGCTCGACGCTCGACCCCGGCACGTACGACGTGAAGGTCACCTGCGACGGCATCGAGGACAAGATCAAGGGCACCCTGACCGTCGTACAGAAGAACGGCCAGAAACAGAACCCGAAACCCACCACAACGCAGTCGTCCCCCACGTCCCCCACGGCCCCCGCCTCCCCCGTGGCACCCGTGCAGGCGGGCGGCGGCGGCACCGCACGGCTCGCCGCCGTCGAGGCCAGGTCGGAAGGGCCCGGCACCCGGCACGCGGTGATCGGCCTGGTGCTGGCCGGTGTCACCGCCGTCGCCGTGGCGGTGCGCAGCGCCCGCCGGGGACGCGGCGGTACGGACTGACGACGATGTCGGAACAGGACCGGGAGCCGGACCGGGACCGGGAGCGCACTTCGGGCGGCAGCCGCCTCCTGATGGGCGTGGCCTGGGCCCTGCTGCTGCTCGGGCTGTGGCTGTGGGGCCGCGAGGTGACCGACGTACGGCAGGGCATATCCGCACCGACCACGGGCGACGTCGCGGCGGTCGGGCGGCCGCTCGGCGTCGAACTGCCGCGCGCGGTCGACCCGTTGGGGGACGCGCGGCCGCAGCGCGTGGACATCCCCGCGCTGGGCGTACAGGCGCCGGTGGTGGCCCGCGGGCTCGACTCGCGCGGGGCGATCGACCCGCCGCCGTACGGGCAGTCGGGGGTCGTGGGGTGGTACGGGGGCGGGGCGCACCCCGGGACCGCCGGGACCGCGCTGCTCGTCGGGCACGTGGACACCGAGACCCGGCCCGCGGTCTTCTACCACCTCAGCGAGGTGCGGGTGGGCGAGACGGTCCGGGTGATCCGCGACGACGGCACGGTCGCCGAGTTCACCGTGGAGGACGTCCAGGTCTTCACCCGGGACCGGTTCGACGCCCAGAAGGTGTACGGGACACGGCAGTCGGGGCGTGCCGAGCTGCGCCTGATCACCTGTGGCGGCACCTTCGACCGCACCAGCCGCACCTACACGGCGAACGTGGTCGTCTCCGCGTATCTCACGGGCACGGGCCTCTGAGCCGCGGTGGCCCGGGGCCCCGCCCTGAACCCACTCTGCGCCTACGCCTGCACCTGGCCCGGTCGACGACCCGCTCCCCCCGGAGTCGCCGACCGGGCTGGTCCTCGACCGTGCGCGCACGGGCTGCGGGAGTAACCCGGCGACCGGCACGGGAGGTTCAGGGGCCAATCCGGACATCGTGGACGATGGGACAACCGGGGGCCGGGGCCGTCTGAGAAGACTCTAGAGCGGATGAGCGCTCCGGCCTAGGGGCAGATTGACGCCAAGTCCCGGACCGGTGGCTCTGTGTTATCTCTGCAGTTGACAGCGGGGTCTATGAGGGGGCAGGGCGTTCGGAGCCCAGACCGGAGGCGTCCTCCCTGCGCGTGATCACGCCCATCGCGACGTCACCGAGGGGCAGTTGGTTACTGCGCGCGTACTGGCGCAGCTCCGTGAACGCCTCGTCGACCCCGGTCTGCCAGCGCTCGGCGAGCATGCCCTTGGCCTGCTCGATGAGGACGCGGCTGGATAGGGCCTGCTGCAACTGGCCCGCCAGGGTGCGGTACTGGACGTACGTGCGGTGGTTGGTCAGCCCGACGGCGGCCGCGTCGGCGAGGGTCTGCGCGATACGCATTCCCGACTCGGGCGACTCGGGCGGCTCAGACGACTCGGACCGCCCGGGCGGCTCGGCCGCCCCGGCCCGCTCGGCCCGCTCGGGTGCGAAGACGTTGAGGGCGCCGAGCAGTGTCCCGTTCCGGCGCAACGGCACCGCGAAGGTGACCGCGATGTCGTACCGCAGTGCCCGCCGCGTGAAGTCGGGCCAGCGGCAGGCGGCATGGGCGGCGCGGATCGCGACGGGCGGGACCGGCTCCCCGGTGCCGTAGCTCTCCAGGCAGGGCCCGCCCTGGTGCCGGCGCTGGACCTCCAGCAGGTCGAGCGCCAGTTCCTGCCGGCGGCTGCTCACGCCGAACGACATCGGCTCGCCGCCCTCGACCAGCATGATGCCGACCGCCGAGGCGCCCAGGAGGTCCACACAGTGGTCGGACAGCCGCCGCAGGTACCCCCCCGTGTCGAAGGCGTCGGACAGCGTGTCGGCAGCCTCGACGAGCGCCACTCCCAGCTGGATCTCCCGGCTGTCGTGCTGCATGTCCCGGCCCATGTCCCGGCCCTCCACAAGATCGTCCCGCCCCGTTCGCCGTTGGGGCGCCTACCCTGCGGCGAGGGGGTGTAACAGCTGACCGACAAGGGGCGACTTGCCTCGTTGGCGTGCCGACACCTATGTCAGGATTGGTACTTCCGAAGATGCACCCGAGGGGGAGTTCGATGTACGGGAGCAGGGGGGCCGGGGCCAAGGTGTCCGTGGCCAAGGCGTCCGTGGCGGTGGCCGGAGCTGTGCTGCTGCTCGCGGGATGTTCCTCGTCGGGGGACGACGGCGAGAAGGACAAGGCCGGCGCCAAGGTCAGCCAGCAGCCCAAGGACAAGGACCCGTTCTGGGTCAATCCGGACGGGAACGCGGCCGAACAGGTGGCCACATACGTCGAGAAGGGCAAGGATGCCGACGCCGAACTGATCCGCAGGATCGCCGAGCAGCCGACCGGTGAGTGGCTCACTCCGGAGAACGCGGAGGCGGAGGCGCGCGGCTTCACCGAGGCCGCCGAGAAGGCCGACCGGGACGCGCTGCTCGTCGTCTACAACATTCCGCACCGCGACTGCGGCAACTTCTCCGGCGGCGGCGCCGCCGACGGGAACGCGTACCGGGGCTTCATCGACCAGGTCGCCGCAGGTATCGGCGACCGCCCGGCCACGGTGATCCTGGAGCCGGACGCCGTCCTGCACATCGTGGACGGCTGCACGCCCCAGGAGTTCCACGAGGAGCGCTACGACCTCATCAAGGGGGCCGTGGAGAAGCTCAAGTCCCTGAAGAACACCAAGGTGTACGTGGACGCGGGGAACGCGGGCTGGGGCAAGCCCGACGACATCGCCGAGCCGCTGAAGCTGGCGGGCGTCGAGCAGGCCGACGGCTTCTCGGTCAACGTGTCGAACTTCTACAAGACCGCGGACAGTACGCAGTACGGCAAGGAGCTGTCGGCGAAGGTCGGCAACAAGCCGTTCGTGATCGACACCAGCCGTAACGGCAACGGGCCGTACACGGGAGGCGATCCGGCGGACAACTGGTGCAATCCGCCGGGGCGGGCGCTTGGTGAGGAGCCGACCACGAAGACCGGGGACGACCTTGTTGACGCGTATGTGTGGGTCAAGCGGCCGGGGGAGTCCGACGGTACGTGTAAGGGCGGGCCTAAGGCGGGGGAGTGGTGGCCGGAGTACGCCTTGAAGTTGGCGAAGGCTTCCGGCTGAGGGGCGGGGGTGTTTGAGGCCGGTGGGTGGGTGCGGGTCGGTGGGGGCTGGTCGCGCAGTTCCCCGCGCCCCTAAAGACCGCGCCGGTCCTCGCGCCCTAAAGGAAGTGGCCCCCGCACCTGAGTGCGGGGGCCACTTCCTTTAGGGGTTTACCAGGGCGAGGGCTACGGGATCTTTACCCACTGGGCCTCGCTCGGGGTGCCCTGGTCGTCTGTTACGAAGAGCATGTACCAGCCCGACTGGACCAGGTTGCGGTTCTTCGGGATGGTGACCGTGATGCCGGTCTTCGTCTTCTTGAGGTCCAGGGCGATGGACCGCTGGTCGATGTCGGTGACGTGCGTCGAGGCGGACGGCCGCATCAGGCGGGCCGTCTTGATGGACGAGGCGTGCTTCGAGGAGAACGTCGCCGAATCGCCGCGTTCGACGGTCTTCGGACCGCCGGACAGCGAGGGCCGCGACCCCTGGTACAGGTACGGCGGCGTGTAGATCTCGATGCGCTGCTCGAACTTGCCGGGCTTGGTGTTCGCCGCGTCGGAGTAGAGCGAGTCCGAGCCGAAGAACATCACGCGGCCGTCGGGCAGCAGGATCGAGCCCGAGTGGTAGTTGCGGCCCACGAGCGGGTCGGCGACCCGCTTGAAGGACTCGCTGCCCTTTTCGTAGAGATGGGCCTGGAGGATGTTGGAGTCGCCGCGGCCGCGGTAGTCCTCGGAGCCGCCGGACACCAGCACGCTGTCGTCGGGCATGATCGAGTACTGCGGATAGCGGGTGCCCTTCTCCAGCTCGGGCCCGTCCTCGAACTTCGGGTTGTCGTTCAGAAGGTCGATGACGCGGGTCTTCTTGCTGGACTTGTCGGACTCGCCGACCCCGCCACCGCCGATCACCATGTACTTCTCGTCCTGCGCGGGCGGCAGCAGCACCGTGCCCGCGGTCTCCAGGAGCTTCGGGTCGGACATGCCGGGGACCTTGCGGAACTTGTTCGTCTTCACGTCCCAGATGCCCGGGTCACGGCCGACGTCGTCGGGGCCGTAACCGGCGTTCGCACCCGAGTAGAACAGCTTGCCGTTCTGCATCAGGGAGATCGCCGGGTACGTCGGGAACTGCCTGATGCCCTTGGTGTACGTCCACTTCTTGGTCTTCGGGTCGTACACCTCGTTCTTGCCCGGCACCAGCTGGCCGATCTCGTCCAGACCCGACAGGCTGAGGACCTTGCCGTCGGACAGGGTGGTGAGCGTCGGATACCAGCGCGCCTCGTTCATCGGGTCGACCTTGATGTACTTCTCGGCGACCGGGTCGAACTCGTAGGCGTCCTTGATGCCCTGGAAGTCCTTCTTGTCGAGGGCGAGCTTCTGGGCGATGCCGTACGTGTTGCGCGCGTCGGCGCCCGACAGGCCCTGCACGCGGTAGTTGTCCTGCGTGCCCGTCTCGTACTTGGCGCCGCTCTTCTGCGCCTCGACGTAGATGCGGCCGAGACCGGGCTCGTTGCGGAGGAACTTCTTCGTCACCGGGTCGAACTTCTTCTCCGCGCGCTCGACGACGACCGGGTCCTTCGAGACGAACGTCTTGCCGTTCTCCTTGCCCGTGAACCTGGTGCCCGCGGGCAGGGTGATCGGCTTGTCCGGGTTCTCGTTGTGGACGATCATCAGGCCGCCGGCCTTGGTGACGTCACCCTTGAGCTTCTCGTAGCGCTTGGTACCGCCCGCGATCAGCAGATTGCCGTTGGACAACTGCGTGTGGCCCGTGCAGAACAGGTCGGCCGGCGTGGGGATGTCCTTGATCGTGCCCTTGACCGGGTCCCAGACACGGGTGTCGAACTTCTTCGCGTCGAAGTTGTCCTGGTTGTTGCCCGAGCCCGCGACCAGCAGGATCTTGCCGGTGCGCAGCAGTGCGGCGTGAATGGTGTTGAGCCGGTCCTTCTCAGGGAACTCGACGATGTCCCACTTGCCGTTGTCGGCCTTGTACTCGGGTCTGTTGATCTTGTAGTCGTGGTACTGATCCGACCCGAAACGATAGAGCGCGGGACCGTTCATCCCGGCCAGCGCAAGCACCACCGCCGCACCTATCGCGATGCGGCGGGCGCGGCGGCGGCTGGAACCGTCTTTCATTTCTTATGTCCCCCAAGGGCAATCTGCACGGTCTGGTCGTTACCCCCGCCCGCCGCCCAGCTCGGCTTCTGCTGAGTGTGCGGGGCGGCCGGGGCCTGGGTCTGATGGGGAATCCGGCTGTCCTGCGGCGGCACCGGGAGCGGCTGGGGAGCGGCGGGCTCGGACGGCTTCTTCCGGTCCTGCCGCATCATCCAGCGCCAGGCGAACATCGGCGACGCGGTGATCAGCAGTGCGAAGGTCGCCCAGATGATCATGGCCGGGTGGGAGTTCCCGAAGTAGAAGCCGGCGCCGATCGAACCGGCGAAGATCGCGATGAAGTACCAGTGGTACCGGAAGGTCCCGAACCAGGTGTCCGGGCTCGCCGAATCGCCCTTGGGGGTCACCACGAACTTGCTCTTGCGCCGCAGCATGGCGTCGATCAGCGCCTTCGCGTAGAGCGGCGCCGACAGCGCGGACATGATCATGCCGGCCACACCGCCGGAGCCCTCGGGCTCGTGCGGCGAGACGTTGTGGCGGCGGTTCCAGACGTAGAGACCGATCTGCAGCGCGGAGGCGTTGCCGTAGAGCATCAGCCAGATCGCCGGGTCGATGTTCACACCCGAGGCGCCCAGGCCCAGGAACAGCGCACAGCTCAGCGCCGCGAGCAGCCAGTTGAGGGCCGACATCGGGTAGAAGATGATCATCATCGTGTAGTTGAAGAACTTACTCGGCGGCAGCGAGTAGAGACCCTTCCAGTACTGCTTGAGGATCGTCTCGTACGTACCCCGTGACCAGCGCATCTGCTGGGTGAAGAAGTCCGTCCAGGCGTTCGGGCCCTCGCCGACCGCGAGCACGTCCGGGGTGTAGACCGAGCGCCACTTCTTGCCCGTCGCCGGGTTCTTGTGGCGGTGGATCTCGAAGCCCGTCGCCATGTCCTCGGTGATCGAGTCGTACAGACCGCCGATCTGCTTCAGCGCCCTGATGCGGACGGCGTTGGACGTGCCCACGAACATGGGGGACCCGTAGGCGTTGCCGGCCCGCTGGATGAGCGCGTGGAACAGGAACTGCTGCGACTCGGCGGCCTTGGTGATGGGGTTGTCGTAGTTGCCGTAGACCTGCGGGCCGATGACGAAGCCGATGTTCGGGTCACGGAAGAAGCCGAGCATCCGCTCCAGGTAGTTCGGCAGCGGGACGTGGTCGGTGTCGACCGAGGCGAAGAAGTCGTAGTTGTCGCCGTGCGCGTCCAGCCAGGCGTTGTAGTTGCCGTGCTTGGTCTTGGCGCGGTGCGGGCCCTTGGGCTGGTTCCACTTCGCGACACCCTTGCGGGAGAAGTGGTGCACGCCCAGGCGCTCGCAGACCGCCCGCACGTCGGGGTCGTTGCCCTCGTCGAGCAGCCAGACATGCATGAGGCCGCGGTGCCGGATCTTGACCGCGGCTTCCAGGGTCTTCGTCACCATCTCCAACGGCTCCTTGCCGGGCACGAAGGAGGTGAGGAACGCCACTCTCGTACCGGTCTCGGGCACCACCGGGATCGGGTCGCGGGCGACCAGCGTGGCGTGCGCGTTCGACAGCACGTTCATGCAGCGGAAGAGCTCGATCAGACCGATCGAGACCAGCATCACGATGTCGAGGTACTCGAGATAGGCGTTGGGTACGTAGTCGCGCTCGGTCCAGTGCGTCGGCTGCAGCAGCCAGCCCAGCAGGACGAGCGAGAGCAGCGGCGCGGCGCCCAGCATGAGGGCGGCGCGCAGCCGGTGCGGCTCCTGCGAGAGCAGTGAGCGGTACTGCACCTTGTACGGCTTGTTCGGATCGGGCTGTGTGAGAGGACCCGCGAGCCGGCTGTAGTGCTCGTAGTCGTATCTCGGCAAGGTCTTCTTGATTCTCCGGAAGCTGCCGGTCCGATGCGACCCCACTCTGAGCTGAGTGGTTTCAGACGGATCGAAGTTCTGCCGGGCGCCAGGTGGCGTCGACGTCATGAGTCATCCCCCCACACGCGCACCATCGCGTGCTCGTTGTTCCTTTCGCCCACGAATGTCCCCCTAGACCTTCACGGGCGCATCAACAGCAGGTCCCCGTCACCACATCATCCACATAGCTTATAGACATGGCCCACCCGCCCTCCGGTTGCATGATGCCCCCCTCGACATCCGTTCATGACCGGGCCCTTATTTCCCCGCCGTCGGACGCAACCGGTTCCAAAACCCCCAACTGCCCTGCAAGAGCAGCCTCTTGTGGCCCAGGGTTCTACGCCGTTCACCATGATCGCAAGATGCGAAACGCGGTGTTTACCGGTCATACGCGCTCATTGGGGTGCCGGATGGTCCCGCTCGGTGCGGTTGTGGTCAACCGTGTACGGATGTTGCCAAAGTGTTCCCGTATCGCTTCCTCCGCCCGCACGGCATCACCGGCGCGCACCGCGTCGAGGATCTCCCGGTGCTGCCGGCAGGTGACCTTCGGATCCTGCGGCAGCTCCACGAGATCCGTGCGTACGCGGTGGAAGGCGTCCCAGAACGCCTCCAGGAGCTCGCTCAGGAGGAGGTTGTCCAGACCGCGGTACAGGGTGGCGTGAAACGTGCGGTCGGTCTCGGCGAGGCCGACCCCGACGGCGGCTTCGGTGTCCATACGGTCCACCAAGGCGTCCAGTTCGGCGAGGTCGTCCGGCGGGACGCGGCCCGCGAGCCGGGAGATGAGGCCGGTCTCCACGGCCTCGCGCAGCTCCAGGAGCTGGAGGAGGCTGTCCTCGCCGCGGTAGTGGCCGGCGACCGTGCGGAAGGCGAGGCCCTCGATCATCGGGGCCATCGACATGGGGCCGACGTAGGTGCCGAAGCCGTGCCGGATCTCGACGATGCCCATTGCCTGGAGGGCCTTCAGGGCCTCCCGTACTGAGTTTCTGCTGGCGCCGAGGAGCTCCATGAGTTCGGGTTCGGTCGGCAGCGTGGCGCCCGTGGGCAGCCGGCGGTCGATGATCAGCTTCTTGATCTGCTCCTGAAGGTCACGCGCCATGGCGAGAGGGTAGCGGGCTCGCTGCCGCTGGGCTCCGCCGTGCAGGGGGGTGCCGCTGGGCGTTGACGGTTTGGTGCGGGTCGGTGGGGGCTGGTCGCGCAGTTCCCCGCGCCCCTTAAAAGACGGGGTGGCTGGGGGCGGTGGTGTGGTGCGGGTTGGTGGGGGTTGCTCGCGCAGTTCCTCGCGCCCCTTAAAAGACGGCCAGTGCGGCGCCTGCGGAGCATAGGGGCCGCGCCCCTTCAGGGGCGCGGGGAACTGCGCGACCAGCCCCCACTCGCCCGCACCCGAAGAACAAGCCCGTCGCGAGCAACCCACACCCAGCTGCACCCCAAAAACAACCCCCCTGCCGAACCGCCGGAGGCAACCCGTACATCATTCGGACCGTCAACATGCGACACCCGCCGACAGTTGAGAAACTGACGAATGTGCAGAAGCGTGGACTTTTTCGGCTGGAGTGGGAGGGGAATCGCATGGCGGCTCCGGTATTCGAGGAATTCGATCCCGCGAGCGACTGCGACTGCCCCGGATGTGTTCACTGGCGGATCGTGCCGCCGCATTCCCCGGCGGGCGGCACCGGCGGGCACCCGGCGGCCCGCCGGGCCCTCGTCGTGGCGGCAGCCGCGGGCACGGCGCTCGGCGCGGGCCCCGGCGCAATGGCGGTCGCCGCCGCGCACGCCCCGGAGCGCCCCGGCGCCCCCACGGCGGACGGGCCCGACACACCGCAGGGCGGCAAGGCCCCCCTGCACGGCCCCGCGGGCAGCCCCGCCAAGGTAAAGGCGCCCTCCACAACCCGGGCCGAGATCATCAGGCGGGCCAAGGAGTGGGTCGCCGAACAGGTGCCGTACAGCATGAGCGCGTACTGGTCCGACGGTTACCGCCAGGACTGCTCCGGCTTCGTCTCCATGGCCTGGAACCTCGGCGGCAACGAATGGACGGGCAGCCTCGACAAGTACGGCGTCCGGATTCCCCGGGACCAGCTCCAGCCCGGCGACATTCTGCTGTTCCACAATCCGGCGGACCCCGAGAAGGGTTCGCACGTCGTGATTTTCGGCGGCTGGACGGATTACACGCAGAGCCATTACCTCGCGTACGAGGAGGCCCGCCCGCACGCCCGGAAACAGGCCACCCCGTACGCCTACTGGAGCTATTCGGACCGCTATGTGGCGTACCGGTACAAGGGGCTGACGAGCGGGACGGGGGGCTCGGGCACGGATTCCCCGGTCTCTCCGAGTGACCCGGCCTCTCCGGCCGTTCCGGTGACCCCCGGCACCCCGGTCGCGCATCCGGACGCACCCGCCTACCCGGGCCCGTCCGCCTTCGGGCCCGGCGCGAGCAACGCGTACGTCACCCGGCTCGGGCGGATGCTCGTCGCCCGGGGCGCGGGCGCGTACTACACCTCAGGACCTGGCCCGCGCTGGTCGGAGGCGGACCGGCGGGCGACGCAGGCGTTCCAGCGGGCGCAGGGCTGGACCGGCTCGGACGCGGACGGTCTCCCGGGGCCGACGACCTGGTCGTACCTGGTGAACGGGAAGGGCAAGAACGTCAGGACCGGGAGCGGCGGCAGCCCGGGCGGACCCGCCGGCTCCGCCGGTACCGGAGGTAGCGGTACGGGTCGCTCCTCGGCCGGCGGCGTCTCCTCGCACGGCGTCCCCGGCTATCCGGGGCGGGGCATGTTCCGGCCGGGAGCCGACAACACCTACGTCACCCGGCTCGGGAAGCAGCTGGTGAAGAAGGGGTTCGGCACCCACTACACCCGGGGTCCGGGACCGCGCTGGGGCGAGGGCGACCGGCGCAACGTCGAGGCGTTCCAGCGCGCGCAGGGGTGGCGCGGCGGAGCGGCGGACGGCTATCCGGGTCCTGAGACATGGCGACGGCTCTTCTCCTGAGCGCGCCCATCTCCCGGTCTGCTCCTTGAGAGCGCACTTCTCCCGAGGGCGCTCTCCGCATGGTTCTCACGGCGGTTCTTCTGCAGTTCTTCCCGGCGCGGAGGCACGGAGGCACGTATGAGTACGACGACTTCTCACTCCCCGGAGTCCGAGGGCACCCCGGAGGCGGGTGGCCGCGGGGCGCGGCTCATCCGCAATGAGGCGACCACCGAGATCCCGGTCCACCTGCTGTTCCGGGACGAGCCCGAGCCGGTGTCCGTGCCGCTCGCGCCCGCCGTCGTGAGCCGCCGACGGGGAACAGGAGAGCAGCCGCGGATCGCCCGGCGGCCACCCGCCCCGGTGAAGCCGCGGCCGGTGCCGGAGGTCGACCCCGGCCTGGTGGAGCGCCCCGCCCGGGTGCTGCCGGGCCTGGCCGGGGTGCTGGCCGGAACCGCCGGGGCAACCGGCGGCGTACTGGCGTCGTGGTGGGCGGGCGTACTGCCGCCGCTCGCGGTGCAGGCGCTGGGGCTGCCGGCGCACGCCGCCGCCGGGCTCGGCGGTGTGCAGTGGGCGGCGCTCGCGGGCTCCGGGGCGCTCGGCCTCTTCGGGTTCGGCGGGCTGGCCCGCGGCCGTACCGGGCACGCCTGGGTGCTCGGTCTCTTCGGCCGCTACCGGGGCACGGTCCGGCGTACCGGGCTCATGTGGGTGAACCCGCTCCTGCTGCGCCGCCGGATCGACGTACGGCTGCGGCACTGGCGCAGCGAGCCGATGCCCGCGGTCGACGCGAACGGGGTCGCCCTGCGGGTCGTCGTGCTCGTCGTCTGGCGGGTCAAGGACACCGCCCGTGCCGCGCTCGGCGTCGAGGACCACCAGCGGTATCTGCGCGAGTGCGTGGAGGCGGCGCTCGCCCGGGTGCTCGCCCAGCTGCCGGCCGATGTGCTGCCGGGCTCGCCCAAGGCCGCGGACGCGGCGACCCTGCGCAACACGGAGGCCGTCGGCGACTCGCTGACCCGCATCGTGACCGCGGACGCGGCGGCGCTCGGCCTCCAGGTGTTCTCCGCGCAGCCGGTCCGCGTCGAGTACGCGCCGGAGGTCGCCGCCGTGATGCAGCGCCGCCGGATCGCGGCCCTGGACGCCCAGCACCGCGACACGGTCCTCACCTCGGTCGTCGACTCCGTCGAGGACACGGTGACCCGGCTGACCGTGCGAGGGCTCGTCGAACTCGACGACTACGAGCGCAAGGCCCTGGTGAAGGACCTGACGGTGGCGTTCTATACGGGACATGGAGATCGCTGACCGCCGCACACCCGATGGAGACCGAGCCCCGAGCCTCTCCCGGCTCGCCTCGTACGCCTGGAGCCTGACCGCCGACGCGCCGCGCGCCGTGCTGGGCCTCGCCGGCCCGCCCGGCGCCGGCAAGTCGACCCTCGCCCGCGCCCTGGTCGCGCACATCGGGGAGGGGGCCGCCTATCTCCCGCTGGACGGCTTCCACCTCTCCAACATCCAGCTGGCGCGGCTCGGGCTGACCGCGCGCAAGGGCTCGGAGCCGAGCTTCGACGTGTGGGGGTACGTCGACCTGCTGCGCCGGGTCCTCGACGACACCGGCCGCGACATCTACGTACCCGACTACGACCGCACCCTCGACGAGCCCGTCGCCGCCCGCCACCTGGTGCCGCCCGCCGCCCGGCTGGTCGTCACGGAGGGGAACTACCTCGCCTGTGATCTGCCGGGCTGGCGGGACGCGTACGCGCTCATGGGGGAGTGCTGGTACGTGGAGGCGCCGGGAGGCGTGCGCCAAGTGAGGTTGGTGGAGCGGCAGTTGGCGGGCGGGAGGGATGAGGCGGAGGCGCGGAACTGGGTGGCCACCAACGACGACCCGAACGGGGAGCTCGTGGAGAAGTCGCGGGACCGCTGCCATCGAATCGTGTCGACGATTGGTATGGACATGTTCAAGGGGTCGCAATAATCTGAGGCTTGGTCTAGACCTGCACAGCTCACGGAACTTCCCCCACGTTCTCCAGGAGCGGCAGCATGCGAGAAAGCTCGCGAAAATTCCGGACACGCACGAAGACACGCACGAAGTGGTACGCGGCCGTGGTCGGCCTCGCCACCACGGGAGCGCTCGTGCTCTCCAGCGGCGGCGCCACCGGTCACGGCTACACCGACCTCCCCGTCAGCCGGCAGAAGCTCTGCCAGAACGGCACCGTAGCCAACTGCGGTGCCATCCAATGGGAGCCCCAGAGCGTCGAGGGCCCCAAGGGCTTCCCGGCGGCCGGACCCGCGGACGGCCGGCTCTGTTCCGCGAACCACACCGAATTCGGCGCGCTCGACAAGGCGACGACCCCCTCGGGCGGTGCCTGGCCGACGACCAGGGTCAACGGCGGGCAGAGCTACACCTTCCGCTGGCAGTTCACCGCACGGCACTCCACGACCGACTTCAAGTACTACATCACCAAGAACGGCTGGAACCAGAATGCTCCGCTCACCCGGTCGGCGCTGGTCACCGCCCCGTTCCTGACCGTCCCGTTCAGCGGCCAGCCGCCGGCGACGCTCTCGCACAGCGGCACCCTGCCGACCGGCAAGAGCGGACACCACGTCATCCTCGCGGTGTGGACGATCGCCGACACGGGCAACGCGTTCTACGCCTGCTCGGACGTCACGTTCTGAGCGTCGGCCCGCGCCCGCCACGCAACTCTGAGCATTCCTTGAGGCTCTTCCCCACCCCCCACGGGTAGGTTCCACGCACGTCGACATGATCATGGCGGCGTGCGTGGAGCTGGGCCAACTGTCGGGGGATGTCGATGGATTTCATGTTCTACGGGCTGCCAGTGCTGATCATGGCAGGAGTCCTCCTCGTCGCGAGCCAGGTGATCCGCCGCTCGCTGCAGCTCAGGCGGGCCTGGAACAGCGGGCTGACCGCGGAAGCGCGCTGCCTGCGAACGTATACGACGACCAGCGGTGGCAGCGGCGACACCTCGGTGAGCACGACACTGCACCACGTATACGAATTCACCGCCCGGGACGGGCGCACCATCCGCTTCGAGGAGGAGAACGGACCGGGGACGACGGTCGAGGGCGACATCGTCGTCGTGTACTACTCCGAGGGCGAGATGGTGCGGGCCACGGCCCACAGGCCGAGCCACGTCAGGACGGCGGCGGCGACCATCGGCATCCTGGCGTTCCTCGGCGTGGTCGTGGTGTTCTGCGTCGGCTTCATGGTCACGTACGCCGAGTTCTCCGCGGTGGGCGACTTCTTTACGGACGACGGCTCCTCCGTCGATGACCCCTATGCGGGGATCACGGAAGGCGACACCTTCTCGGAGGACCCCTTCGCGGACTCGCCGTGAGTCTCCCCATCTGACGCCCCGTCAATTATGGTGCGCCCCCATGGGAGCCAGGAGCGAGGGGTCCAGCAGGCGTACCGTCGCGGAACTCGTGGAGGAACGGTGGGGTGACCATCGGCCGGGGCTGTGGTTCGAGGGGAGGGCCCTGACCCATCACCAGGTGGCGGCGGGCGCGGCGGCGCGGGCGGCGCTGCTGGCCGACCTGCTGCCGCCGGGTGCCGAGCCGCACCTCGGAGTGCTGCTCGACAACACCCCCGAATACCCCCTGTGGCTGAGCGCGGCCGCGCTGGCGGGCGCCGCCGTCGCCGGGATCAACCCCACCCGCCGCGGGCCCGAACTCGCCCGCGACATCCTGCACACCGAGTGCCGGATCGTGGTCACCGAACGGGCCCACCTGCCCCTCCTCGACGGGCTCGAACTCCCCGGCGTACGGCTGCTGGTGACGGACACGGAGGCGTACGAGGAGTTGCTCGTCCCGTACGCGGACGCGCGACCGGAGCCGTCGAAGGCCGCCCCGGAGAGCCGCCTCCTCCTCTACTTCACCTCCGGCTCGACCGGCGCGCCCAAGGCCGCGATCTGCTCGCAGGGGCGGCTCGCGGCGGCCGGGCGGTCGCTCGTCGACCACTTCGGGGTGCGCGCGGACGACGTGCACTACGTCTGCATGCCGATGTTCCACGGCAACGCGGTCATCGCGGACTGGGCACCCGCCCTCGCGGCCGGCGCCGGGGTCGCGCTGCGGCGGCGGTTCTCGGCCTCGGGGTTCCTGGTGGACGTACGGGCGTACGGGGCCACGTACTTCACGTATGTGGGACGGGCCGTGCAGTACATCCTGGCCACCCCCGCCGGTGCCGACGACCGGGACAATCCGCTGCGGCTCGGCTTCGGGACGGAGGCGGGAGCGGTGGACGCGGCCGCCTTCGAGGAGCGGTTCGGGGCGCGTCTTGTCGAGGGGTACGGGTCCTCGGAGGGCGGGGCGGCGATCCAGCGCACCCCCGGCACACCGAAGGGTGCGATCGGACGCGCGGCACCCGGGGACGACCTCGCGGTGGTCGATCCGGTGAGCCGGGAGGAGTGCCCAGCGGCGGTCTTCGGGACCGACGGCGGGCTGCTCAACGGCCGTGATTCCATAGGCGAGTTGGTGAACCGGGGCCCCAACCCCTTCGAGGGCTACTGGAGAAACGAGGCGGCGGAGGCGGCACGGCAGCGCGACGGCTGGTACTGGACCGGCGACCTCTTCTACCGGGACGCCGAAGGGTTCCTCTACTTCGCGGGGCGGGCGGACGACCGGCTCCGCGTCGACAGCGAGAACCTGGCCGCCGCGGTGATCGAGAACATCCTGGCGCGATACGAGGACGCCGCCGCCGTGGCCGTGTACGCCGTGCCGGACCCGGTGGCCGGCGACCAGGTGATGGCCACCCTGGCGCTGCGGGAGGGCGCGGACGCGGACCTCGACCCGCTCAGGTTCGCCGAATTCCTGTTGGCCCAACCGGACTTGGGGACCAAGATGGCGCCCCGGTTCGTCCGGGTCGTCGACCGTATGCCGGTCACCGCCACCAACAAGATCCACCGGGTCGGGCTGCGCCGGGAGGGGTTCCGGTGCGCGGACCCCGTGTGGTGGCGGCCGCCGGGGGAGTCCGCGTACCGACGGCTGAGCGCGACGGACGTGGCGGGGCTGGAGGCGGAGTACCGGACGCGGGGCCGGGAGGAACTCCTGGCGGCCGGCTTTGGGCCATGAGAAAAGGCCCCCCACTTCCGTGGAGGGCCTTCGCGCTGTGCGCCGCCAGGGACTCGAACCCCGGACCCGCTGATTAAGAGTCAGCTGCTCTAACCAACTGAGCTAGCGGCGCGTGACTCTCGCCTTCCGCTTCCGCGGTCGGCGACAAGAAAAATACTACCCGGTCCGCGGGGGTGCTCCGGACCAGGCGGATGTGGACCGGGCCACACGGATTCCGACCGCTCGGCGGGTGGCCGGGGAGATCGGATCGGCCGGCGGCCGGGGAGATCAGATCGCCAGGGACAGCAGCACCGGTGCCGCGCCCCGGTTCAGCGTGTCCGCCGCCTCGCGCAGCCGGTGGGCGTGCTGGACCGGGAGGGAGAGGGCGAGGCAGCCCACGGCGGAGCCCGCCGTGATGGGGACCGCCGCGCACACCGTGCCGACCGCGTACTCCTGGAGGTCGAGGACCGGCACGGTGGGTGCCTGGGCGTCGAGCCGGGTGAGGAACAGCCGCTCGTTCGTGATGGTGCGCGAGGTGAGGCGGGCCATCCGGTGGCGGGAGAGGTGGTCGCGGCGGCCGTTGAGGTCGAGCTGGCCGAGGAGGCTCTTGCCGATCGCGCTGGCGTGGGCGGCGGAGCGGAAGTCGACCCACTCGTTGACCGCCGGGGTGTGCGGGCTGTCCGCGCACTGGGAGACATGGATCTCGCCGTCGACGTACCGGCTGAGATAGATGGCGGCGCCGACCGATTCGCGCAGCCGGTCGAGGTTGCGCCGGAGCTGGGCACGCAGTGCCTCGTCCCGGCCGTGCGTGGAACCCAGTTTCTTGAGCGTGTCCCCGGTGACGTACGCCCCGTCGGTGACCTGCTCGACGTACCCCTCGCGGCGCAGCATCCGCAGGAGCGTGGTCAGCCGCTCCGTGCCGAGGCCGGTGTGACGGGCTAGTTCGACGTCGGTGACGCCGGTGGTGTGCCGCGCCACGGTCTCCAGGACGCGCAGGGCGTCCTGGGCCGAGTGGTACGGCGCGGTCGGCTCGTGCTTCAGCGCCACGGTGTTTCCCCCTGCGCTTTTCGGCCCGGCTCTACATCGGTGCAGCCCGGATGGCCGGGCCCCTTCCACGATAACCGCCAAGAGGCACACCGGGAGGGGCTGTTGGCGAGATTGGTGGCGCGTTTCAGCCCTCTCAGCAGCGACGCGCCACCCTGGCATATGCCAGAGACATGACCCAGGGGGTCCGGCCTCGAACCTTGCCTCCCTCAGTTCACGAAGGCGCTCACAGCACCGCGCCGAGGAACTCCCGGGTCCGCTCGTGCTCCGGATCGCCGAAGATCTTCTCCGGCGGACCGGCCTCCAGGACGTGCCCCGAGTCGAACATCAGCACCTGGTCGGAGATGTCCCGGGCGAAGTTCATCTCGTGGGTCACACAGAGCATCGTGATGTCGGTGGTGTGGGCGATGTCGCGGAGGACGTCCAGGACACCGGCGACCAGCTCGGGGTCGAGCGCGGACGTCACCTCGTCCAGGAGCAGCACCTGCGGCCGCATCGCCAGGGCCCGCGCGATGGCGACCCGCTGCTGCTGCCCGCCGGACAGCTGGTTCGGGTACTTGTCGATGTGCTCGGTAAGGCCGACCAGTTCGAGCAGCTCCCGCGCCCGCTCCTCGGCCGCGTCCTTCGACATGCCCAGCACGGTGACCGGCGCCTCGGTGAGGTTGCGCAGGACCTTCATGTTGGGGAAGAGGTTGAACTGCTGGAAGACCATCCCGATGTTCTTGCGGACCTCGCGGATGTGCTTCTCGCCGGCCGGTACCAGCTTGCCGTTCTTCTCCTCGTGGGTCAGATAGTCGCCGTTGACCTTGATCGTGCCCTCGTCGGCCTTGGTCAGGGTCATCAGGAGACGCAGGATCGTCGTCTTGCCGGAGCCCGACGGACCGATCAGCGTGACGTGCTTGCCGGAGTCGACGGAGAAGTCGAGGTTGTCGAGGACGACGTTGTCCCCGAAACGCTTGGTGACCTTGTCGAAGCGGATCAGCTCGCTGCCGTCCGCCGGCGGATTGGCCTTGCTCTCGGCGCCTTCTACGGGGCCTTCTACGGGATTCGTGTCAGCGGACAAGACGTCGCTCCAGGGCTCGCATGAGGAGGGAAGCCGGATAGGCGATGAGGATGAAGGCCACCCCGATGACCGTGAGCGGCTCGGTGAACTGGAAGTTCTGCTGTGCGAAGAGCCGCGCCTCACCGAGCATGTCCAGCACGGTGATCGCCATCAGCAGCGGGGTGTCCTTGAGCATCGAGATGACGTAGTTGCCCAGCGCCGGCACCACGCGGCGGATCGCCTGCGGCAGGATCACCGCGGTCCAGGTCCGGGTCATGGGCAGGTTCAGTGCCGTGGCCGCTTCCCACTGGCCGGTCGGCACGCCCTCGATGCCGGCCCGGTAGACCTGCATCGTGTACGTCGAGTAGTGCAGCCCGATCGCGACGACACCGGTGGTCATCGCGGAGAACGTGATCTCCCACTCGGGCAGCACGTAGAAGAGGAAGAACAGCTGCACCAGCAGCGGGGTGTTGCGGATGAACTCGGTGAAGACCCCGACCGGCCAGCGCACCCAGCGGGTCGGCGCCCGCATCAGCAGCGCCCACACCAGCCCGAGGGCGAAGGAGATCAGCGAGCCGAGCACCAGGGCCTGCAGGGTGACCAGCAGTCCGTCCCAGAAGTGCGGCATGAAGTCGCCGACCGCGCTCCAGTCCCATTTCATGAGGCACCTCCGCCCGCGCCGACGCCGGTGGTCTCGGGCCGGGGCATCGAGAGCTTGCCGCGGCGCTCCGGCTCCTTGCCGATCCCGGCCTTCAGTTTCCGTTCGAGCCCGCGCATGAGCCGCGTGAGCAGGAAGGCGATCACGAAGTAGATCAGCAGGATGTACGTGTAGATCTCCGCGCTCTCCTGCAGCGCGAGCCGCACCAGGTTGCCGCTGAACGCCAGGTCACCCATGCCCATCACGGAGACCAGCGCGGTGCCCTTGAGCAGCTCGATCAGCAGGTTCGAGAAGGGCGGGATCATCTCCGGCACCGCCTGCGGCAGCAGGATCAGCCGCATCCGCTGCCAGGGCGTGAAGCTCAGCGCGATGCCGCCCTCCCGCTGCGCGGGGTCGACGGAGTTCAGGGCGCCGCGCACGATCTCGGAGCCGTACGCCCCGTAGGTGAGCCCGAGCGCGAGCGTGCCCGCCCACATCGGGACCAGCTGCCAACCGAAGGCCGGTGGCAGCACGAAGAACACCCAGAAGATCATGATCAGCGCGGAGGTGCCGCGGAACACCTCGGTGTAGAAGCCCGCGAGGAAGCGGACGATCCAGAGCCGGTGGGTGCGCGCGATGCCCACCACGAAGGAGACGGCCGTGGCCAGCAGCGCGCTGAAGACCAGCAGCTGGACGGTGATCCAGATGCCCTTCAGTACGAGTTCCCAGAGTCCCGATGTCATCCGCCGCACAACTCCTTCGCGGTCATATCGGTCATCTCGTTCTTGGTGAAGCCGAAGGGCCTGAGCAGGCGGAACAGCTCGCCGCTCTCCTTCATCTTGTGCAGCTCCACGTTGAAGGCGTCCCGTAGCCCCGTCTCGGTGGGGCGGAACGCGAAGCCGCCGCCGTCGACGTGCGGCTTGCCGTCCACGAGCGGCGCGAACGGCTCGGTCGACTCGGTACTGCGGGACTTCTTGACGACCTCGCGGGTCGTCAGCGCCGTCCCCGCGAAGACGTCGACACGCCCCGCTTCGACCGCGTTCAGGCCCGCGACCTGGTCCGGGACGATCAGGATGTCGCTCTGCTTGTATCCGGCCTCGACGGCGTACTGGATCTCGGCGTAGCCCGTCCCGGTGGCGAACTTGGCCTTGGACTCCACGACGTCCTTGTAGTCGTGCAGGTTCTTCGGATTGCCCTTGCGCACGATGAAGGAGTCGAGCATCTGGTAGTCGGGGTCGGAGAAGATGACCTGTTCGCAGCGCTCGGCGTTGATGTACATCCCGGCGGCGACGACGTCGAACTGCTGGGAGTTCAGGCCGGGAATGAGCGAGCCGAACTCCGTGGGCACGGGCTGGACGCTGTCCACCCCCAGCCGTTTGAAGATCACCTTCGCGAGTTCCGGGGCCTCGCCGGTGAGCTCGCCGTTCTTGTCGATGTAGCCGAAGGGGATCTCTCCGGCGATGCCGAGGCGTACGACGCCCTGGGCCTTCAGCCGGTCCAGGAGATCACCGCCCTCTACGCCCGACGCGGTGGCCACACGGCTGCAGCCGGCGGCGCCGAGCGCACCGAGCGCCGCGACGCCCGCCAGCAGTGACCGGCGGCTCGTGCCTCGTTTCTCTGCGTGATTCCCAAGTGGTGGAGCCATGGGCGCGCGGCTACCCGGGACGATGCGAGTTATGCGGATCAGTTCTGGCCCCTTTGCCGCGGAGGGGCGTTCCAGGTCACTCCGGGGTCCGCTCCGAAGGCCCCCTTGACCGGGGGTGGACCATGGAAAGCATGGCCGACCGCTACATCGACGTGTCCTTGTCCAAGCGTGGAGTCCACTGCACGGCGAAACTGCTCGACGACCGTGCGCCGATCACCTGCGAGGCGGTGTGGAACGCGCTTCCGCTCGGCGCCGACGTCTACCACGCCAAGTACGCCCGTAACGAGATCTACGCCCTCTTCCCGGCCTTCGCGGAAGCGGAGCCGCCACTGGAGAACCCGACCGTCACCCCCATCCCGGGTGACCTCTGCTACTTCTCCTTCTCCGGCACGCAGCTGGGTACCCAGTCGTACGGCTACGGGGGTGCCTCCGGCGTGCAGGCCGGTACGCCGGTGATCGACCTGGCCCTCTTCTACGAGCGGAACAATCTGCTGCTCAACGGGGACGTGGGGTGGGTGCCGGGCATTGTCTGGGGGCAGGTGGTGGAGGGGCTGGACGGGATGGCGGAGGCTTGCAATGACTTGTGGCGTGCGGGGGCCCTCGGGGAAACGCTGAGTTTTCGGAGGGCTTGAGCTGGCTGTAGGGATGCGCTGAGGGGCGGTGGGGTAGCTGCGGGCCGGTGGGGGCTGGTCGCGCAGTTCCCCGCGCCCCTGAAAGACGGGGCTGCGCCCCTGTCTTTCGTCTCGGGGGCGGTAGCCCCTTGCTCTTAAGGGGCGCGGGGCTGTGTCGATTTGCGGCTCCGCCGCGTGGGCGCGACCAGCCACAACGGACCCGCAGCCGACGCACCGGACTTTCAGCGGGGCGCCGGTGGGGCGATTCCCCCGATCCCCGCCTCGTACAACGCGTGCGCCGTCCGCAGGACCAGGTCGTCCCGGTGGCGGGCCGCCACGATCTGGAGGCCCACCGGCAGACCGTCCTCGTCCACGCCGACCGGGACCGTCGCCGCGGGCTGCTGGGTCATGTTGAAGGGGTACGTGAACGGGGTCCAGCCAGTCCAGCGCCGATGCCCCGACCCGTGCGGAACCTCCGGGCCCGCCTCGAACGCGGTGATCGGGATCGTCGGCGTGACCAGTACGTCGTACGACTCGTGGAACCGTCCCATCCGCCGCCCGAGATCCATCCGCACATCGACCGCGGCCAGGTACTCCAACGCGCTGTACTGAGCCCCCTGCTCGCAGATCTCCCGCAGCCCCGGGTCCAGCAGCTCCCGCTGCTGAGGCCCGAGGCCCTGGGTCACCCGGGCCGCCCCGCTGAACCACAGCACGTGGAACGCCTCGACGGGATCGGTGAAGTCGGGGTCGGCCTCCTCGACGTACGCGCCGAGGGACGCGAGCCCCGCCACCCCGCGCCGTACCGCCGCGGCGACACCGGGCCGTACGGCGACCTGCCCGCCCAGGGACGGCGAGTACGCGACCCGCAACCCCCGCAACCCGCCTCCGCCCGCCAGCGCGTCCACGAACGACCCGCCCGCCGGCCCGAGTCCCGACCAGTCCCGCACGTCGGGCCCGCTGATCACGTCCATCATCAGCGCCGCGTCGGCGGCGTCCCGCGTCATCGGCCCCACATGCGCGAGCGTCCCGAACGCGCTCGCTGGATACAGCGGCACCCGCCCGTACGTCGGCTTCAGTGCGAAGATCCCGCAGAACGCGGCCGGGATGCGCACACTCCCGCCGCCGTCCGTGCCCAGCGCCAACGGCCCCGCGCCCAGCGCCACGGCCGCTGCCCCGCCCCCGCTCGACCCGCCCGCCGTGCGCGACACGTCGTACGGGTTCCGCGTCACCCCCGACACCGGCGAGTCCGTGACGCCCTTCCACCCGAACTCGGGTGTCGTCGTCCGGCCCAGGAAGACGGCCCCGTGCTCGCGCAGCCGTGCCACGGAGGGCGCGTCCTCGTTCCAGGACCCGTCGGCCCGTACGGTCCTGGAGCCGCGCAGGGTCGGACCGCCCCGCATCAGCAGGATGTCCTTCACCGAGACGGGCACCCCGTCCACCAGCCCGGCAGGCTCGCCCCGCCGCCATCGCTCGGCGGAGTCCCGGGCCTGCGCGAGGGCCTGGTCGGCGGCGACGCGCACGAACGCGTTCACCGCGGGCTCGGTCTCCTCGATGCGCCGCAGGGCGGCCCGGGTCACGTCCACGGGGCTGAATTCGCCCTTGCGGTACCCCTCGACGAGTCGTACCGCGGTCAGCTCGGTGAGTTCGGTCATCCGCCCCTCCAGAGAACGATCAGCCAGGGAGTATCAGGGAGTTCCGGCGAGTGTCAGTGGCCGGGTACGTACCCACGCTGTTTGTCGACCACGTTCGTCAACGGCTCGCCCGCCTCCCAGCGCTCGAACAACTCCACGAACTGCGTGCCGAGTTCGTCCCGCCAGCCCGCCACGTCACCGCTCATGTGCGGTGACACGAGCAGACCCGGGACCTCCCACAACGGGCTGTCGGGGCCCAGCGGTTCGTGCTCGAAGACATCCAGCGCCGCCCCCGCGATCCACTGCCGCGACACCGCCTGGACCAGCGCGTCCTCGACCACGAGCTGCCCACGCCCGACGTTGATGAACCGCGCCGACGGCTGCATCAGCCCGAACCGCCGCGCGTCGAACATCCCGTACGTCTCCTCCGTGAGCGGCGCAGCCGACACCACCCAGTCGGAGCGGACCATCAGCCGGTCCAGCTCGTCGGGCCCATGGACGCCGGGGCGCGGCGTGCGGCCGACGAGCGCCGTCGTGATCCCGAGCGCCTTCAGCGTCTGCGCGATCGCCCGCCCGATCGGCCCGGAACCCACCACGCACGCGCGCGTGCCCGCCACCCGCTGCGACTCGCGGTGCCGCCACTCCCGCGCCCGCTGCAGCTCCAAGGTGCGCGGCAGATCCTTCGCCAGGGCGAGGACCAGCGCGGCCACGTACTCGGCGATCGGCTGGTCGAAGACGCCGCGCGCGTTCGTCACCACCGTGTCGGACGCGGCGAGTTCGGGGCACATGAGGTGGTCCACGCCCGCGCTCGCCGTGTGCACCCAGCGCGGCCGCGGCCCCTCGCCCGGCCAGGCGTGGCGTACGGCGTGCGAGGCGAAGTCCCAGACCAGCAGGACGTCCGCGCGCGGCAGCGACCCGGCAAGGGTGGACTCGTCGGCGTGCTCGATACGGACCCGCCCGGTGAGCTTGCCGAGCCGGGGCGGCGGTTCGGCGTCCAGCACCAGAAGAGTGGTTTTTTCGGCCATGTGCGGGGACGTCGGATCGGTCATCGGGGGGAAACCGTTTCGCAATGCGGGTCCGCTTCTCTGAGTCGGGGGCACTCTCGCGGGACCTCGGACGAGCCGTCTGAGATGCGCGGATTGACCACGCTCGCACCGGAACCTACCTTCGTCAACAGGGTCCCGTTTCCGTCCGATTCCGGTCCCTGTCCGTACGTCTCCGTACGTCCCTGTCCCGACGTCCCGGCACCCGCCGGCTTGTGTCCCCCCGGCCCCTCCGGCCGGTCTCCACCGCTCGCTCGACCTGAGTTGGGGCTGCTCATGGACGTCTCCTTCCTTGGTGGACCACACCCTCAAAGGGGTGTCGGTGTCGTCGCACCCTTCGACTTCGCCCTCGACCGCGAACTGTGGCGCTGGGTGCCCGACGCGGTATCGCTGCACGTCACCCGCACTCCGTACGTGCCCGTCGAGGTCAGCCTCGACCTGGCCCGCCTGGTCAGCGAGCACGAGACGCTCGGCGAGGCGGTGCGCGCGCTGAACGCCGTCGAGCCCGAGATCATCGCGTACGCCTGCACCTCGGGCAGCTTCGTCGGCGGCATCGCGGGCGAACGTGCGATGTGCGAGGCCATGACCCGCTCGGGCGCGGTGCCCTCCGTGACGACCTCCGGCGCACTCCTGGAGGCGCTGGTCGAGCTCGACGTGCGCCGGGTCGCACTCGTCACGCCCTACACGGTCTCGGTCACCCAGTCCCTGGAGGAGTACCTCCAGGAGGCGGGCATCACGGTCACCGGCCGCGCCTACATGGGCCTGACCAGGCACATCTGGAAGGTCCCCTACCGCGACGTGGTCGACATGGCCCGCGGCGCGGTACGCGGGAACGCGGACGCCCTCTTCATCAGCTGCACCAATCTCCCCACCTACGACGTCATCCCCCAGCTGGAGGCCGAGCTGCGCATCCCGGTGATCTCGGCCAACCAGGTGACGATGTGGGCCGCCCTGCGCCATCTGGGTACTCGGGCTGTAGGGCCGTACCAAGCGCTGATCGACGAGTCGGCGCGACAGCGGCCCGTACGGCCCCCACTGCCGGAAGAAGTACGGCCCGCACTGCCGGAAGAACAGGAAGGTTGGGCATGACGGCTCTCGGATTCCTCTACCCGGGTCACTCGGCCGAGGACGACTACCCGCGCATCGAGCAGCTCCTGGGCAGCGACATCCGCCTCCCCCTGGTCCACACGGACATCGGCGAGGACGCCCACCGCGTGGACGCCCTGCTGGAGATGGGCTCGGCGGACCGGCTCGCCGCCGGGGTCGAGGAACTGCGCCTGTCCGGAGCCGAGGCGGTGGTGTGGGCCTGCACCAGCGGCAGCTTCGTGTACGGCTGGCAGGGCGCCCACGAGCAGGTCCGCTCCCTGGCCCTGGCGGCCGGCATGCCCGCCTCCTCGACGTCCTTCGCCTTCGCCCACGCCGTACGGGAGCTGGGCGCGAAGCGGGTCGCGGTCGCCGCCACGTACCCCGAGGACGTGGCCACGCTCTTCGCCGCCTTCCTGCGGGACGCCGGCCTTGAGGTCCTCTCCGTGCGCGGCTCCGGCATCATCACGGCGGCGGAGGTCGGCACCTGGGGCGAGACGGAGGTCCTGGCACTGGCCCGCGCCGGCGACCACCCCGACGCGGAGGTCCTCCTCCTCCCCGACACGGCCCTCCACACCGCCTCCCACATCCCGGCCCTGGAAAAAGAACTCGGCAAACCAGTCCTCACCGCCAACCAGGTAACAGTCTGGGAGGCCTTGCGCCTGGCAGACCGCAGGGTAAACGCCCCCGAACTGGGCGCCCTGTTCACAAGGGAACCGATCATCCAGGTCTAGCCGTCAGCGCCCCTTTAGGGGCGCGGGGAACTGCGCGCCCAGCCCCCACGACCCGCAGTTCACACACAACGGGAATAACCGGAGCCCTCCTCCTGTTAGTGCGGGGCGGACAGCGCACCGCACAAAACAGGAGGCCCTCCGTGGCGGCACCGGACCACACCCCCGACGACATCCAAGGCAAAACAGCAGGCACCGCCCCGGTGCCACTGTCAGTCCTGGACCTGGTAACCGTCGGCGCGGGCCGCACAGCGACCGACGCCCTACGGACCAGCGTCAACCTGTCCCGCCTCGCAGAGACCCGCGGCTACCACCGCTACTGGGTGGCCGAACACCACTCGATGCCCGGCGTAGCCTCCTCCTCGCCCGCGGTGATCCTCGCCCACCTCGCCGCCCACACGAACCGCATCCGCCTCGGTTCAGGCGGCGTGATGCTCCCGAACCACGCCCCCCTGGTCATCGCGGAGCAGTTCGGCACGCTGGAGGCGATGGCCCCCGGCCGCGTCGACCTGGGCCTCGGCCGCGCCCCCGGCACGGACGGGGCGACGGCCGCCGCCCTGCGCCGCACGGAACGCCTGAACGAGGGCGCCGACGACTTCCCCGAGCAGCTCGCCGAACTGACCCGTTTCCTGGACGACGACTTCCCGGACGGCCACCGCTACCGCCGCATCCACGCCGTACCCGGCCCGATCCAGGCCACCTCCCCCGGCGGCGTCCAGTCCCCGCACCGCCCGCCCGTCTGGCTGCTCGGCTCCTCCGGCTTCAGCGCCCGGCTGGCCGGTTCCCTGGGCCTGCCCTTCGCCTTCGCGCACCACTTCTCGGCGCAGAACACGATCCCGGCGCTCGACCTCTACCGCGAGTCCTTCCGGCCGTCGGCGGTCCTCTCCTCCCCGTACGCCCTCATCGGCGTCTCCGCGCTCGCGACCGACGACGAGAAGGAGGCCCGCCGCCAGGTCATGGCCGCCGCGCTGAACATGGTCCGCCTGCGCACCGGCCGCCCCGGCCTGGTCCCCACTCCGGAGGAGGCCGAGGCGTACGAATTCAGCCCGATGGAGCGGGACTTCATCGACTCCTGGAACGCGAACGTCATCCACGGCACCGCCGACGAGGTCCGCGCCGGCCTCGACGACCTCCAGAAGCGCACCGGCGCCGACGAGTTGATGATCACGGGCAACGCCCACAGCGGCGACGTACGTCTGCGCTCGTACGAACTGATCGCGGACGCCTACGACTTGCCGAAGGCGCAAGCCCAGGCGCAGGCCTGAGCTCAGGCTCGTCCGGGCCCCGTCTCAGGTCTGCGACGGGCCCCGTCTCAGGTCTGCGCGCAGGCGGACCGCAGCAGCGCGGAGATACGATCCGGCGCCACCGGCCGGGAGTACAGCCACCCCTGGCCGGTGTCGCAGCCGATGCGCCGCAGCCGGGCGGCCTGCCCGGCCGTCTCCACGCACTCGGCGGTGACCGTGAGACCGAGCCGGTGGGCGAGCTGGATCATCGCCTCGACGATGACCTCGTCGGCCTGGTTCGGATGGGCACCCGAATCCTCGTACTGGAAGCCGCGCACGAACGAACCGTCGAGCTTGAGCACCGAGACCGGCAGACGGCTGAGGTAGGCGAGGTTCGAGTAGCCCGTGCCGAAGTCGTCGATGGCGATGCCCACGCCCATGTCGCTGAGCGCCTGGAGGGCCTGGAGCGGCCGGCCCGCGGAACCCATCACGGCGGACTCGGTGAGCTCCAGCTGGAGCAGGGGCGGGGCCAGGCCGGTCTCCGCGAGGATCGTCGCCACGTCCGCCACCAGGTCGGAGTCCCAGACCTGGCGCACCGCCACGTTCACGCTGACGAAGATCGGTTCGGCGTCCGGGTGGTCAAGCTGCCAGCGGCGCGCCTGCCGGCAGGCGGTGGCCAGCACCCAGCGGCCGAGCTGCACGATCGAGCCGTCCTCCTCGGCCAGTCCGATGAACCGATTCGGCGTCAGTGTGCCGAACTGAGGATGGTTCCATCGGACCAGCGCCTCGACCCCGCGCACCTCGCCGTCCTCCATGCCCACCAACGGCTGGTACTCCAGGGCGAACTCGCCCTTCTCGATGGCGGGCCGGAGGCTGGAGGAGAGGGCCTGGCGGGTCATGCGGTGGGCGTTGCGCTCCGGGTCGAAGAGCGTCCAGCGTGACTTGCCGTCGGCCTTCGCCCAGTAAAGCGTCGTGTCGGCGGCCTGCATCAGACCGGTCGCGGTGGTGCCGGCCGCGTGCCGCTCGACGACACCGATCGAGGCCGAGACCGAGAGCCGCTGCCCGGAGAGGTCGAAGGGCGCCTGCACGGCCTTCAGTACGGACTCGGCCAGGTCCGCCAGCTGCTCCGTACCGGTCGAGTCCTCGACCAGCAGCGCGAACTCGTCGCCGCCGAGCCGGGCGACCAGCGGCGTGGCCGTTCTCGCGTACCCGGCCTCGTTCGCGCAGCGCGTCAGGCGCTCGGCGACGGCGGCGAGCAGCCGGTCGCCGATGCGGTGGCCGAGCGTGTCGTTGACCGCCTTGAACCCGTCCAGGTCGAGATAGCAGAGCCCGATCCGTCCGGTGCCCGACTCCTCGTACGCCTCCGCCTCCAGCGCGGCCGACAGACGCTCGAAGAACAGGGTGCGGTTGGGCAGCCGCGTCACCGGGTCGTGCATCTGCAAGTGCCGCAGCCGGGCCTGGAGTTCGCGGCGGGCGCTGACGTCGGAGACCGAGAGCAGTACCGCCTGCTCCTCCTCGGGCAGCGGGCTGACCGTCACCTGCGCCCAGAGCGAGTGGCCGTCGGGGTGCTTGAGGCGGCGGGTGCAGCGGAGCCTGGCCTGCCGGCCGCGGAGCACCTCGCGGTACGCGTGCCAGGTGCGGGCGTCCGACGCCAAGTCCACCAGGTCGGCGGCGATCCGGCCGGTGAGCCCTTCGGGACCCGCGCCCAGCAGCGCGGCCAGCGTGTCGTTGGCCGTGACGACCAGGCCGTCGCGGCCGACCACCGCCATCGCGAGGGGAGCGGCGGCGAAGGTGGCGCGGAAGGTGCGGGCGTCCGCCTCGCGGTGGGACGGGGGTGACTGGACCGTGGGCTCGGCGGAGGGCCTGGGGGCGGACTCGGCGGAGGGCTCGACGGACGGTGCGAGGGGCGGTTGGACGGAGGGCTGGACTGAGGGCTGGATGGAGGGCTCGACGGAGGGGAAGAAAGGCTCGATCGAGGGCTCGACACGTGGGCCCGGCTCCTCATGAGGAGGGGGCCCGGTGCGAGGAGAAGTCGTGATGTGACTCTCTGTGACGGCCGGCCGGACGAGATCTGCCGCGGGCGCCGGCCCATCGGACGTTCCGCTCACCGTTCGCTCCCGCTGTGCACTCGTTCGTCGTTCAGGTCTCGTCGGGTGGTCGGCCGGTGGTGGACGGCCGCTCTAGCCGTGTCCGCGCAGGAAAGTGTGCCGATCATAGAGGGTGGCCGTAGGCCCTTCCAGCTACTGCTCAGTGTCCCGGAGGAACGCCTCGCTTTGACAGATCGTTTCTGCCCGCACCTGGACCGGTTCCTTCCTTGGCCGATCACTTGTGACGTTCCGTGAGTGCTCGGGGTGTCGGCGTGTCCTGGCGCCCCCTTCGTGCTCCCCGGTGTTGTCGGTCGGATGTCGGCTCCCTCACTCCTTTGGTGCAGACAAACAGGGCATAGATGATCAAACCAGCACAGTCTGGGTGCGGTATCCCGAATTCCGCACCCGGAGGTCGACGTGCCGCGTCTGCACCCCCTCAAGGGGCTCACCCGTGGCGGGGCTCGGTCCCGTTGGCGTGGTCTTGACCGGTACGGCCTCGATTGGCGTGCACCGGGCTGGCGCGGACCGGCGGCCGTGTTCACCTCCATGGCGGCCCTCGCTGCCACCTCCCTGGTGGCGGGCCCCTCGGTCGCCGTGCCCCTCTCCCTGTCATGTGCCCTGTCGAGGACCGATGCTCACCACTCGGAGGGCCTGGACACCTGGAATGCCGCCTATCCACGCCCCACGCGCCGCCTCGACGCCGTGATGGTCTTCCTCTCTTTCCCGGACGCCGAACCGCTGACGACCCCCGCCGAACTGACGGCCGACCACTTCCCGGCCACCAGCCGCTTCTTCGAACGAGCCTCGTACGGCAGATTCCAACTGCGGCCGAACCCGCTCGCCGAGTGGATCCAGATGCCCAGGACCGCCACCTCGTACGCCATACGGCGCGACTGGAACCCGGCCCAGCGCTCGGCCTATCTGCGCGACGCCCTCGCCGCGGCGGACGAGCGGGTCGACTTCTCCCGCTACGACGTCGTCTACTTCGTCGCCGATCCGGACGCCCCGGGCGTCGACTCGGACGCGACGAAGGTGGTGAACCTCGATACGCCGCTGCGCGCCGACGGGAAGGACATCCGCCGCGTCGTCACGGTCTTCGAGAAGCATCCGCCGGACCGGCTGGTGCTGGCCCACGAGACCGGCCATGTCTTCGACCTGCCCGACCTCTACCACCGGCCCACCGACGGCGAGGGCGACTGGGACACGTACGTCGGCGACTGGGACCTCATGGGCAGCCAGTTCGGACTCGCACCCGACCTGTTCGGCTGGCACAAGTGGAAGCTCGGCTGGCTGGAACCGCGCCAGGTGGCGTGTGTGCGGGGCGCGGGGAACGGGGGGACGCGGCTGACGCTGGAGCCGTTGGGGGCGGGGCCGGGGGTGGGAGTGGCTGCGGCGGGGGCGGAGGTCGGAGTCGGGGCCGGAGCCGGGGACGGGGTGTACGGGGCCGGGGGCGCGGCGTTCGGGACCGGGGTGGGAGCGGTGGGGGCCGGGTCGGAAGCGGTGGCGTTCGGGTCGGGGAGCGGTACGAAGCTGGCGGTGGTGCGCACCGGGCCGGACAGCGCGGTCGCCATCGAGGCGCGGGGGCCGGTCGGCAATGACGGGGCGGCCTGCTCGCAGGGGGTTCTCGTCTACCGCGTACGCAGTGCCGCCGAGTCCGGGCGGGGGCCGATCGAGGTCGTCGACGCGCATCCCACGACCGAGGCCTGCCCGGACGACTCGGTCTACCCGCCGCTCGCGGACGCGCCGGTCGGGCTCGGCGAGAGCTTCACCGTGCCGGGCGAGGACGTACGGATCGAGGTGGAGGACCGGACCGCTTCGGGGGCGTGGACGGTGACGATCTCGACGGGGCGCTGACGAGTGCTTTTTCTGCTGGTCGGGGCGGGCTTGGGGAAGGTGCCGGGTATCGGGTATCGGGTATCGGGCATGCAAGAGGCCCCTCGCTTCCGCGAGGGGCCTCTCACCGTCTGTGCGCCGCCAGGGACTCGAACCCCGGACCCGCTGATTAAGAGTCAGCTGCTCTAACCAACTGAGCTAGCGGCGCTTGCTGACGTCGTAGACCTTAGCACTCTGATCGGCGGGAAGAAAAATCGATATCCGTGGCCCGGCCGGGGGCTTCCGGATACCCCCTGAACTGGGGCGGACCCGGTCGGCGGGGCCTCCGGCCGGAGCCTTCGCGGGTCGCCCGTACCGCCGCCCAGAGCAGGATTTCGGCGCCCGGCAGCCAGGGGTGGCGGGTGTCGGGGGCGACGAGCCAGCGGGATTCCAGGCGGGTGGTGGGCGTGGTGGGTGTGGTGGGGGCGAGCGCGGACGGGAGGCTCAAGGCCGGCACCGTCACCGCGTCGCCGGTGCCGTGGCAGAGGAGTGGCGGGATCGCGCTGCCGCGGGTCGAGGCACCGCCGGAGCCCCACTCCTCCCACCGCAGGAGCGAGGGCAGACGCTGTGCCGTGCCCGGAGCGGCGAACAGGAGCATCCGCCCCCGGAACGCGGCCACCGGGCCCGATCCCGGGCCTTCCTCCCACAGCCGGTCCAGTATGCGGCGGCCGAAGATCACGGGGGTGTTGACGACGTCGAAGGCCGAGCCGCAGGGCAGGACCACCGGAGCGGTGGGGCGGTCCTCCCAGAGGGCGAGCGTGCTGCGCGGATACGCTCCGGCGGAGGCGAGCCAGGCGGCGCCCTCCGAGGTGACACCCGAGATGTCGAACCGGTCCGGGAACGGCTCGCTGAGGCCTTGGGGGACGGTGCTTGCCGGGTTCCGTGTGCTGCTCATGGCATCTAGGTCTACGGGGGGTGAGCGGCCCGTTCCCGAGGGTTGCGGGAAACAGGGACAGGGAGGGGCGGGGTGGAGTATCTTGCGCGACTGGCATATGCCGCGAGGTCTTTCGGGAGTGACGTCCCCGTCCCCGGGACCGTCCCCGGGACCGTTCCCGGCGACCGGCGACCGGCGACCGGCGACCGGCGACCGGCGACCGGCGACCGGCGACCGGCGACCGGCGACCGGCGACCGGCGACCGGCGACCGGCGACCGG